>BQIW01000004.1 GCA_021604105.1 Nitrospirales bacterium
CCCATAGCTGTTAAGCTAACCAAAGATGTTCCTTGTCCCTGCGCTTGCCTTGCGCTTTTTTTGTGTTATATTACCGATAGCTATATCAAGGCTATCGGCTATAACGGGAGGAGGAACCGATGACGCGAGACGAGCAGACCCTGCAACGGATTCAGCGGCAGCTGGCGACCTTGGGCCCGGTCTTACCGGGGAGTCTGAGCGAACAGTGGAATGTGTGCGGGACACCGGGCTGTCGGTGCAAAGCTCCCTCCAATCCCAAGAAGCATGGGCCCTACTATCAGCTCAGTTTTACCGTGGGGGGCAAGAGCTCCACGCTCTTCGTCCAGAAGGAGGACCTGGGCGAGGTGCGGCGGCGGCTCAAGCGCTATCAGCGCTTCAAGGCGTTAACCACGGACTGGGTCCAGGCGTGTCTGGCCCTGGCTCGCAGCCAGGGCTTTAGGGGGGCGACCGCATGAGGGGGCTGCCGAGGTTGTTGGCGGGGTTAAAAAAAACGAGATTACTCGACTGGCCAAACACACGGGGTTCCAGCAACGCCACGGGCGGCTCACGCCTCATGACTTTCTCGTGCTCCTGACCCTGGGCCACCTGGGGCTGGCGCATCCGTCGTTGGGGGGGATGGTCGCGGCGCTCTCCTCCCGCATCAGTCGCGAAGCCTTACATCAACGCTTTACGGCCTCGGCGGCCGCCTTTCTCCGCCACTGTCTGCACAAGGTGCTTCACTACAAACTGCAGACGGTGCCGATCCGCACGAACCTGCTTCAGCCGTTTGCCCGCGTCCTGCTCGTGGATAGCTCGAGTTGGGATGTCAGCGAGAAACTGGGCGCCATCCTCCCCGGCTCAGGAGGCAACGCCTCACCAGCCAATTGCAAACTGCAAACGGCGTACGACTACAAACAAGGCGAACTGACCTTTCTGGCGGACACCGCCGGCACCGTGCCAGATAATCGCTACACGGATCATCTGCCCGCTCTGGTCAACAAGACCGACCTGCTGCTCTTCGATCAGGGCTACTTCAAGCTGGCGACCGTCAACGCCCTCATGGCGAAAGGGGCCTTCTTTCTGACGCGCTTGTTCCTCGACACCACGGTGCACGATGGCCAGACGGGTGAGCCGCTTGACCTCGGCCAGGTCTTACGGGCCGCACCGGGGCCGAGGGATGAACGCCTGGTGCGCCTGGGGCAGGGCTCAAATCAAACGGGCGCCTGTCGGTTGGTGTGCCTGCGCGTAACCGCCCAGGTGGCCCAGGCGCGACGCCGACGGTTTAAGGCCCACGCCCGTCGGCAAGGCCGGACCGGCAGTCCCCGGCATGTGGCCATGTGCGATTGGACACTCTTGATCACCAATGTGCCGGAGCCCTGGGTGCCCTTGGACATGGTGCGGGCCTTGTATACGCTCCGCTGGCAGATCGAGTTGCTGTTTAAACAATTTAAATCCATTCTGCGTGTGCATCAGTCCGCCACTGGCAATGTCCATCGCTTACGCTGCGAGCTCTACGGCAAATTGATCGCCGCAGTGTGGGTGCAACGCCTGCATGCCGTCGCCAACACCGCGCTGTGGAATACCGCACGCCAAGAAATCAGCCTGGCAAAGTTATACAAACGGCTCCAGGAACGAGCCTTCCTGCTCGCTCAATTGGTGATGGGGTCGGAGGCGCAAGCCAGAAGCTATCTGTCCCATGAGCTTGAGACCTTGCTCAGGCACTGTCGCAAACATCGCCAACGCTCACGGATGACCACGCTGGAAATGCTCGAAGCGGGCTTCGATCCGAAACTCCACAGGGGATAAGGCCAAGGCTTAGCTTAACAGCTATGGGACGAAACCCGGCAACACTCGAACAAGCCCATTGCTACAGTTAGTAAAATCTTGTGCTCTCATTCTAACCCGGGGCCAGAACTTTCAGATTTTTCATCGGCTAGCGAAACTGGACCTGCTGTAGCCTGAACAACATCGAGCATCAATACCCGGCGAGATCATGCCTCCAATTCCTGAATAATCGCATCATGCAGCTTGGGACGAAAGGCTTTGATGGCCTGATTCTCTCTTGTGGGATGAACCCGATTGGAAAGAAAAATAACTTCCAGGTCACGAGTCGGGTCGATCCAGATACTCGTGCCGGTAAACCCCAGGTGGCCGAATGATTCCGGCGAAAACCACTGCCCGGAGGAGGAAGGTTGTGAGGGCGTATCCCAGCCTAAAGCCCAACTGGTTCCAGGCTGTACCGTCACAAACTGTTTCACCAGATGAGAATCAAATACACCGGAGTTGCCTTTATAACTTTTCAGCCAGGCTTGGGTAACCTGTCCTACCGCTTCGGCCGTTCCAAAGAGTCCGGCGTGCCCGGCAATGCCTCCCAGCGCACACGCATTTTCATCATGCACCTCACCCTGCAAAAGACGCCCACGCCATGGGTCCTGTTCAGTGGGTGCACACCCGCCAATCGATGCATCCAATGTGGCCGCCACATTCGGCCCTTGATAGCCGAGTGGGCTCGCATATAAGGGCCCATAGATCCGACTCCGACAAAAATCGGCCAATGATTGATTCGTGATTCGTTCCACGATAAACCCGAGCACCATATAGCCCAAATCACTGTAGAGGCTTTTGGGGTGTGCCACCGCCTCTATCGGTTCCTTGAGGATTAACTCCAGAAATGCCGTGGCCCGTTCCTGACGGGATGGGACATCTGAGAGGAGAGCAGGAGGGAAAGAACTGTAAAACGGACGCCAGGCTGGAAGGCCGCTTTGATGAGAGAGCACGTCCTTGAGACGCGCCCGACCTAATGGAAAATTTTTCGTTTCCGGGAGTAACAGGTCGATAGACGTGGATAAATCCAGAAGTCCATCTTGTACCAGAAGCAGAATGGCCGATGCAGTTGCCAGAGGCTTGGTGAGGGAAGCGAGGTCATAGATGGTCTGAAGTTGGACAGGATGAGCATCCTGAAGACCGGAGGTGAGACCAACAGCCTGATGAATCCGAAGATACCCCTGGTGCCGAACAAACAAGACCCCACCAGGAAACACTTGCGCGTGAATTCCTTGAAGGAGGAGACGCACCATAGGATCTGTCTGATCCACCATGTACTGAGGAGGTCGAAACGTCTAGCCGGCTTCGCGACGGGAGGCATGCTCAGCACTCATTTCAGATTCCTCTTCCCCTTCATACGAGGCCTCCGGTCGTTCTTCAATTTCCACTAACCGATGAAAGGAACTCAAGGTCAACCGCAAGCGATCCAACACCAGCGCCCGTTGCTGTTTGAGTGTCGAGATCATTCGACGCATTTCGGCGAGTTCGGCCCGACTTTGTGCCAGAATTTCCTCGGCTTTCAACTCCGCCTCTTTTACCAAAAGATCCGCATCCCGTTGGGCTCCATGTTTGAGTTGATCGACAAAGGATTGGGTTGAAATGAGTGTGCTGGTCAGCGTGGTTTCCGCGCGTTTGAGTTGCCCCACTTCATCATCCTTCCCGGACAATTTCTCTTTGAGCACCAGGTTGTCCTTGGTAAGTTCTTCAACGGATTCGGCGATTTCCTCCAAAAATTGATCCACCTGTGTCTTGTGATACCCTCGCCATTGGGTATCAAAAACTTTATGCTGTATGTCCAACGGTGTAATTTTCATGACGACTCCTTTCCCCTCACCGGCTAGTGCATTCTGAGCGCAAGATCTTTCAAAGATGCTACCACGGCAATCTGGAAAAACATAATAATAAGGATAGCAATGATCGGAGATAAATCAATTCCCATTCCTAGCATGCCAACCCGACGCCGGATTTGTGAAAGGACCGGCTCCGTCACTCTTTCTAAAAACTGAACAATAGGATTCCAGGGATCAGGGTTTACCCAGGAGATCAAAGCCCGAATAATGATGACCCACATATAAATCCATAAAATCGTATCCAGAATGGTCGCAATCGCCTGTAGAACGTTACCCGCAATAAACATGGTCCTCCTTTATAAATAAGAATGCTTTAAAGGCCGCCAGGGGTGTTCTCATTCCCTGGCCGTGCCCACGTACGCTTCCTCATCCGCTCTGCCCGTCAACATGGCTGCGTCCTTGCTGGATGTGCCTTTGTGCACACTCTTTTTTAATATGGCTCCCAATTGCCCACATGCCGACAACCTGAAATCTTTATCAAATATTCAACAGCGTGATCGACACCGGCCGGGTCATCCCACGGTGTCGGGACTAACGGCTTTTCTTCGACTTCCAAAAATAGCCGTGCCGATTCGAACCATCGTCGCCCCTTCTTCTATCGCGATCTCATAGTCATGAGACATGCCCATGGACAATTCGGTCATCCGTACATAACGCCATGTCTGTTGAGCCAGTCGATCTCGCAATCGCCTGACTTGCGTAAAATAGGGACGAACGTCTTCAGGATTTTCCATCCAGGGCGGAAGCGTCATGATCCCCTGGATCTCGAGGTGAGGGAACCGGTCTAGGTCCTCTATCCCGGCTTCCACCTCCTGTGAGGTAAATCCTCCCTTGCTGGCTTCCTCCCCGACATTCACTTCGAGTAACACGGGTTGTTGAATTCCAAGTTTCCCGGCTACGGCATTAATACTCTCGGCCTGCTCCAGACTTTCCACGGAATGCAGCAACGAGTAATTCCCGACAAGGTCTTTGAGTTTTCGACGTTGCATTCGACCAATAAAGTGCCAGACTAATCCGTCCCGTGCCCCCAGAACCTGCCGCTTTTCCTGAGCCTCCTGAAGCCGGTTTTCTCCAAATATTCGTACGCCAGCCCTATAAGCTTCTTCTAAATTGACCGCCGCGATGGTTTTGGTCGCCGCCACCAACCGAATACCGGAAGGTTCCCGTCCAATACGAATGGCGACCTGCCGGATGTTCTCCTGGATAAACTGAATCCTATGGGTAATGGAGTCGGAAACGTGGCCATCCTTCAACAACAACACCAAAGATTGTTCATTTGATTTGTATTGTAAACGGGATTGCCGCTTGAGTCACGGGCAGGAATGAAAGAGACATACAGAAGATTGGACTCCTCGCTCTTTCATGTGGGGCCCTAAATGGTTCGTCCCCCCTGGTCCGATGCCTGCCGTCTGGCCCAAGGGAGGGATGCCTTCATGTGGTGGCGGGCCTTGTTTGAGGGCAGCGAGTTGGTCCGCTCTTCAACCCTGCCGTCCGACCCCTCCAATGTGGCCAGACGGGGCGTCAATGGTTTTGGGGCCTTTTGCCGAAACAAAAGGGCCTCGCCTGCCGGGCCGAAACTCGGCAACAAAGACCATCACGTTGACACAAGAATTTGGGGCACCAATGCCATACCCTCCTCTACCAGCACCTTTTCTTGGAAACTGCAAGATGGGGCGAATCGCTTAGGATGGGACAGCGATGCGTCCTTTCATCGCATGAAACCTTGCCACTCCCGGCAAGCGAGATCAATCCTTAGGCAGCAGGCAGGATTATTCCACTATACATGGTCCCCTTCACCTGTCCCTCCCGCCGGTAGGAAAAAAAGAGATCGTCCCGACAATGGGTGCAATGGTCCACCCGTCCAATTTGAGAGTCAGGCACGCCACCGGCGCGGATCTGGTGATAGATCAGTTGCTTGAGGTCTAAGACCCCCTTGCCTGCGTTGGTTTCTTGAAGAACTCCAGGCCATGCCGGATACCGGCTTCGCAACGGGTTGATGACCTGTTCATCCACTTCATAACAACACGGTCCAATAGAGGGACCGATCGCCAGATGCATGTGCTCCGCCTTTGCCCCGAATTCATTCACACAGGATCGAATGGTTTCTGCAACGATGCCCCCCACGGCGCCGCGCCATCCGGCATGAATGGCACCAACCACTCCCCTGGCCTTCTCGACAAGCAGCACCGGGACACAATCCGCCGTGCGCACAACCACCAGGGTCTCAGGCTGATTGGTGACCAACGCGTCCCCTTCTGTCTGCTCTAATGCCCCCAGGCCCCTATGGGTGTGGATAACGACCACGCGGGTACTATGGATCTGCTTGAGGGCGACGACAGAGGGAAACTCCCGCGGCCCACTCGCAATATGCCCAAGTTGGATATGGGTGGCTAACCCTACCGGCGTACCCCGGGTCCCGAAGAAATGCCGCACGGGGATTTTATTACTCGTCAATCCGTCATCAGACACTCCGGACCCCTTTGGAAACGAACATTTCTCCACATTCATGGGATTAGTTCTCCGCTTTCCTCCGTAAAAAAGTCGGCACATCCCAATCATCATCCACCAACAGGCTGGTCTTTTCAGGAGCCGGCTTGGTAGCTGCCTGTCGTCGCATGTAGGTGGGCCGATCGAGATCCTCAGAACCGTTGCTAGCCCCGTTTTCTGAAGGCACAGCCACCAATGCAGGTTTTTTAACGGGCTCTACCACAAGGGTCGGTTGGTGGGCATTGGAAAACCGCATGACGGACTCGGCCTGTTCGAATCCTGTGGCAATGACCGTCACAGTCAATTCATCCCCTAGCTCGGGGTTAATGACCTGACCCACGATGATATTCGCTTGAGGATCCGCTGCTTCCCGGGCAATATTTGAGGCTTCGTTCACTTCATACAACGTGAGGTTGGGGCCGCCCGTAATATTCAACAACAACCCTCTTGCCCCTTCCACGCTTCCATCTTCCAGCAAGGGGCTGGCGATGGCTTGTCTGGCCGCATCGCCGGCTCGCGTCGAACCCCGACCCGTTCCCATCCCCATCACCGCACGCCCGGAATAACCCATGACAGTCCGTACATCGGCAAAATCCACATTGACCAAGCCCGGAGTGGTAATGACATCCGAAATACCCTGAATTGCCTGACGCAGCACATCATCCGCAATCTTAAACGCCTCCACAAGCGGCGTACTTTTATCAACCATTCCCAAAAGTTTCTGGTTGGGGATGATCAAGAGGGAATCCACGTATTTTTTTAATTCACGAATCCCTTCTTCCGCAAAGCTGGTCCGCCGGTTTCCTTCATATTGAAAGGGTTTGGTCACCACCCCCACCGTGAGAATGCCCAACTCTTTGGCAATTTTTGCGGCAACGGGAGCACCACCCGTGCCCGTTCCCCCGCCCATGCCTGCCGTGACAAAGACCATATCCGCCCCTTCCAGAGCCTCACGGATCTGGTGTTCACTTTCCATTGCGGATTCTTTCCCCACATCCGGCTTGGCTCCTGCTCCTAACCCACGCGTCCGCTCAGGACCCAATTGGATTTTGTACGATGCGAGCGAGCGGCCCAAGGCTTGTAAATCGGTATTGGCCACGACAAATTCTACCCGGCTTAAGCCGGCTTCAATCATCGTATTCACCGCGTTGCACCCGGCACCTCCGACTCCGACAACTTTGATGTTAATAACCGATTGCTCCTCATCAGACAGTGAAAACATACGACTCCTCCTTTCTACCACTCCCCTCGTAGCCCGTGGGGACAATTAATTGATGACTCATCCTGGCTCGCGAAGTAGGCACGGATCCATGATCCTCCTTTCTTGTCATGATTTAAAAAAAGTTCATGATCCACCCCTTCATTTTACCGACCAGACCACCGGCCCATCGCCCGGATTTTTTGCCTTTGCCGGCTCCCGGCCCCACAAGTTCAAACTCATTTTCATGACTCACCGAATGGACGATGAGCCCCACAGCCGTCGAGTAGCTTGGGTTACTGACTATTTCCCGTAAACCTTCCACCCCGATCGGCCTCCCTAACCGCACCGACAGATTAAGCACGTGTTCCGCCACTTCGGCCATGCCCGGCAGTAAGGAGGTTCCCCCCGTCAACACACCCCCGGCTACCAACATACCGTCATACCCGGCACGACGGATTTCACGAAGCACGAGCTCGAACATTTCTTCCACCCGTGGAGAAAGAATTTGCGCCACTAGCGCTCGAGGCATGACCCGAGGCGGCCGTCCTCCGACACTCGGGACTTCAATACCTTCGTCCTCATTCACAAAGAGACTACTGGCCACCCCATATTTCAGTTTTATTTTTTCCGCCTCCTCCGGCGCGGTTTTCAATCCCATGGCCAGATCCCCGGTAAGATGGCTCCCCCCGATGGGAAGAACCGCCGAGTGCCGGATACATCCCTCGACAAAGATCGCGATATCGGTGGTTCCTCCGCCGATATCCACCATCACGACCCCCAGGTCTTTCTCCTCGTGGGTCAGCACGGCCGCGCTGGAGGCTAATGGCTGCAACACAATATCGACGACATCCAGTCCCGCCCGGCTGACACACCGGATAAGGTTTTGTGCCGAGGTGACCGCACCGGTCACAATGTGCACATCGACTTCCAACCGTGATCCCGCAATACCCAATGGATCGCGAATCCCTTCCTGATCATCCACAATAAATTCCCGGGGGAGCACATGAAGAATTTGGCGGTCTGGAGCCGGCACGGCGCAGGCTCGCGCGGTATCCACAGCCCGACGGACATCCCCCTTGGTCACTTCTCGTTTTTTTAGGGCCACCACGCCTTGCGCGCTTTCACTCCCGATATGGCTTCCCGCAATCCCTGTATACACCGAGTTGATTTGGACCGCCGACATCAATTCCGCTTCCTCCACGGCCCGTTTGATGGATTCCACGGTACTGTCCATGTTGACGACCATACCTTTTCTCAACCCGTTCGAACGATGTGAGCCCACTCCGATCACATGAATGGAGTGATCATCCTGAATTTCACCCACCACCGCGCAAATTTTGGTTGTCCCGATGTCCAGCCCCACGACGATGTGTTCTTTTTTGGTCATGTCCTATAGTGTCCTCTTGCGAAAAATGACTTTTTGAGCAAATCGCAAATCCACTTCTTGCGACCGACCTTCAATTTTATCCTTCACGGTGGGATACAACACCAAAAATCGTTCCCACTGATCCTCCACCTCACGCCCGAATTGAAATCGGACATCGGGAAGATCCACGATCGTCGTATGAGGTTGAGACACATCAATCCGCGGTCTGCCCGAAAACTGCTGAGACAGCAATTCGGCAATGTGAATACCCTGCTTGGCGCGTCGATGGCCTTCGGCTTGATGCTGTGTCATAAATGTGGAGGTCAC
Organism: Nitrospirales bacterium; assembly: GCA_021604105.1. Taxonomy (GTDB): domain Bacteria; phylum Nitrospirota; class Nitrospiria; order Nitrospirales; family UBA8639; genus Nitrospira_E. The sequence continues at coordinate 9,035 of BQIW01000004.1, forward strand.
CCCATCAACAATGGGTAATGTCGTTTTCGTCTGCACCTTCCCTTTCGGCAACAGATACCCTTCTGCATCCAGATAATAGGGTTCGGTTGGTGATGCAAACACCGCTGCAGGCTGACGCTCAGTCACCTGGATCACCAGTGAATGGGGTAACACCCGCTCAAAGGCAACCGACCCGATCCAAGGATGCGATTCCAAGCGGTTCGCGAGCAGCTCTGAGTCCACAGAGAACAAACTGGTCTGTGGCGCCAAATCCAGCTTTGTCAAAATTTCATCGCGCGTCACCCGATCCAAGCCCACAACCGTGATTTGTTGGATTTCCGTCCACTCATCCGCCCACCGCATGACCTGACGCCCTCCCACGACAACCACCACGATAAGACAGGCCAGGACACCTCCAATCACGACACGCCGGACCCGCAAGGCTGTCGATGACGCCTTCCCTTTCTTCGGTCCTCCGGCTTTTTTAAGTGGCCGGTTTTTTCGAGGCCGTTTCGCGTGAAGAGATTCTCCCGCTATCATGACGCAGAACTCCTGGTGCTCCTTTTTTTCCCGGATGACGGTATCTCCCTTTTCTGTAGAGCCTCACGCAAAATCCGTTCAACCAGATCATCATAGTCCCACCCGATCTGTGCCGCTGCCATGGGAAGCAAACTCCGTTCAGTCATACCGGGAATGGTGTTCAATTCGAGAATATACGGACGTCCGTTGGTGTGAATACGAAAATCGACTCGAGCGGCTCCGCGACACCCTAATGCCTGATAGGCACGAAAGCTGTACTCACGGAGAGCGGTTTTCAGTTTTGAAGAAAGCGAAGCCGGACACACATAACGAGTTGCCGCCTTTCCATATTTGGCCGTAAAATCGTAAAATCCCCCGGGAACGATGATTTCTACGCCGGGTAAGACCTCGTTGCCAAATACGCCCACCGCCACTTCCCTTCCCGGAATATATTTTTCCACCACCAACTGCTCTCCATATCGATAGGCTTCTTGCAAGGCCTCTTTCCATTGAGATGGTTTGCGAACAATCGAAACACCAAACGTGGACCCCTCCGCACAAGGCTTCACCACCACAGGCATGCCTAAGTTGGGAGGTGGACGAACCGGGATCATTTTCCCGGATACGGTCATGCCTGGTGGGACGGGTACCTTGGCAGCCTGAAGGACTACGCGCGTCAATCCCTTGTTCATGCAGACGGCGCTCGCACTGACGCCCGATCCGGTATATGGCATCTTCATGACTTCCAACATCCCTTGAACCGTGCCATCTTCCCCTCCCGGTCCATGCAACGCCAGAAAGGCCACCGAAATTTTCTTTGCCCGAATCTGATGCGGCAATGAGGCATCGACTTCGATGGGGATCACCGTATATCCACGTCGTTTCAACGCATCACAGATGGAACGCCCCGTCTTAAGCGAAATCTCTCTCTCAGCCGAAGCTCCACCCATTAGCACACCGACTCGCAAAGATTTCTGTGTCATCATTCCTTGTGTCTTCACCTTGTGATCAGCCTTTCACTCTGACTACATCTCTTCGGCACCACCACCAAATCTGCATCTCTACGATTCTCCAATAATTTTCCATTCAAGCTGAAGACGGACTCCAAATTTTTTGACCACGGCTTGCCGGACTTTTCGAATCAATGCCAAGACTTGGCTGGCGGTAGCCGATCCTCTATTCACAATAAAATTGGCATGTCTGGTCGAAATTTCAGCATCACCAATCCGCACGCCCTTTAATCCTGCCGCCTCCACTAACCGTCCGGCAGAATCTCCCGGCGGGTTTTTAAATACCGATCCGGCATTGGGAAGGGTTAGCGGTTGGGTCTCCCTCCGGTACTGCAGATAGGTTTTGGTTTTCGTCTCAACCTGCTCTTTATCCGAAAGCGTTAACTGGACCCACGCACCAACGACGATACCTTTGGGAAGCATAGCCTTCCGATAGGCAAATGACATGTTGGAAGCCTCGACTCGTACCCGATGTCCCCGAAGATTTACCAAATCCACGGCATGCAAGACCTCCTGCATTTCCCCCAACTGCGTTCCGGCATTCATCACCACCCCCCCACCGACGGTTCCGGGAATTCCTGCCGCCCACTCCATTCCGGACAGATGATGCCCCACCGCAAATTGCATTAACTTGGGCAATCGGACCCCTGCCTGGGCATACACCACGTGACCGGCTTCTTCATGTATCCCGGTTAAGTGTTTCAATTGCATGACAATGCCTCGAATTCCTTTATCGCGAACGACCACATTGGTCCCCCCTAATGCCACGAAAGGAATCCCTTCTGTTCGAGCCCCGACGATTACGCGAATGACGTCTTCCACATTCAACGGGAAGACCAGCACATCCGCCGGACCTCCCACCTGCAACGAAAGAAGAGGCGACAGAGATTCGTTCCAGTGGACTTCTCCTTGCACATGCTGCACGGCTCGTTGAAGCCGTTTCGCTGTCACTTTCGGCCGGTCGGTCTTCATTTTTACAACCTTCGATTTCCATGACTCTCCGTAATTGGTTACAAGGATTCCAACAAATCCGTTCCGACTTTCCAGACATCCCCCGCTCCCAGGGTCAACAACACATCGCCCTCACGAAGCTCCTCACGTAATGTGGAAATCAAACCGGAATCACGATTGAGCCATTGGACGGAGGGATGACCAGACGCCCGAATGGTGTCGGCCATCATCTGTCCGGTGATCCCGGGAATCGGCGTCTCACCGGCGGGATAGATATCCATGACATACACGCGATCCGCCTGTTCGAATGCCTTAGCAAATTCGTCGGCAAGGTCCCTGGTTCTTGAAAACCGATGCGGCTGAAACACCACGATCAACGGGCGCTGCCACGCGGCCCGCGCAGCCGCCAAAGTGGCACGAATCTCGGTAGGATGGTGCCCATAGTCGTCCACCACCACGATGCCGTTTTTTTCTCCACGAATCTGGAACCGCCGCTCGACTCCGGCAAAAGCCGCCAGGCCTGCCCTGATCAAATCCACGGGCACATCCAATTCCAATGCCACCCCGATAGCCGCTAACGCATTGGCCACGTTATGCACACCCGGGATACGAATGCGGAAGGGCCCAAGCTTTTGATCCCGGTAATGCGCCCGAAATTCCACACCCATCGCTTTGGTTTCAATATCCGTCGCAAACAAATCAGAGGTCAGCACACCAGAAAAATCACTCATGCCATACGTGTGATATCGCTTCACCACTCGAGGCAGGAGCTTGCGAATCCAGGGATCGTCAGCACACACAATCGCCACCCCGTAAAAAGGAATCTTATTGATAAATTCCAAAAATGCCTCCTGAAGACCTTCCATGCTTCCGTAATGATCGAGGTGCTCACGGTCGATATTCGTCACGACCACAATAGAGGGTGACAACCGCAAAAACGACCCGTCACTCTCGTCGGCTTCCGCAATCAGCAGATCACTCCGGCCCAAACGCGCATGGGTCCCCATGGCATTCACCTTGCCCCCAATCACGAATGTGGGATCGAGGCCGGCTTGCGCAAGAATCGATGCGACCATCGACGTCGTGGTGGTTTTTCCATGAGCGCCGGCGATGGCAATGCCGTACTTCAATCGCATCAACTCTGCCAGCATTTCCGCTCGTGGAATGACCGGGATCACCTTGGCCCGGGCCGCACGAATTTCCGGATTGGACCCGACGATAGCCGACGACACCACCACCACTTGCGCCCCTTCCACATTCGATTCCTGATGCCCGATATACACCGTGCCCCCTAATTCCTCTAACCGGCGGATCGTATCAGACGACCCCACATCGGATCCGGTCACCTTATACCCTAACGTGAGGAGCACCTCTGCGATGCCACTCATTCCGCTTCCCCCGATACCGACCAAATGAATGTGTTGAATTTTTCGAAACATAATGTTTTAGACTTCCAGGGTTGAAGGGAGGATCACCGAAGACGGTCACTGGATGCCCCCACCGCTTGGGACGCATGACCTGTAAGTCTGGAGGTATAATCTCAAAACCGACTCGGCCTACAGGGCTCGCGACTTCATTATGAGGCCCTCGTATGCCACGGTGACCATTTTGGATCTTCCAGACGTGGCCCTGACAGGACATACTCTTCATTCCCTGTAAGAGTCCCTCCTCATTAAAGATTGAATACATTCAGGCAATGGTTTCCACTTAGACGTTTTTGTGTGTTTATCCCTGGAGCAAGATTTCCTCATCATGCATATGTCATCACGATGCAACCGGATGCCCCACCAAAGAAAGGCATTCTCTCACCATCTGCTCTGTGGCGTTGACTTTCCTGATCACCCAGCTCTGTCGTGCCATTTCCTGTAGGTGGGGAATATCCAACATCCATCGTTCAATTTCTTCTGCCAGCCGCTGCCCGGTGAGTTCGGATTGCAAGAGCACGCGAGCCGCTCCGGCCGCTTCCATGGACCTGGCATTCTTTTCCTGATGATTGTGGGTCGCCTGGGGAAACGGGACCAGGATTCCGACTTTTCCATATGCAGATAACTCCGCCAAGGTGCTGGCCCCGGCCCGACAAATGATAAGATCCGCTTTGGCGAACTCATGCGGCATATCAAAGAGAAAGGGGCGGACATCCACTTGAACCCCCAATTGGGCATAGCCGGCCTTGACCTGATCGAAATCATCCGCTCCGGTCTGATGGGTGATGGTTACCTGCTCCCGCAGCTTCGAGGAAATCTCCACAGCCTTCAACATGGCGGAATTGATGGCTCGAGCCCCCTGACTCCCACCAAAGATCAACAGATGTGAGATCTTCGACGGAGGAACCGGAGGATGTTCCAAGGCAAAAGCCTTTCGAATGGGTGTGCCGATGACCTTGACTTTCGATGAGGAAAAGAAAGGCTTCGCACTCTCAAAGGCGAGAAAGATCCTGTCGGCCAATGGGCCCAACACCCGATTGGCCAATCCCGGCATGGCATTCGGTTCCAACAAGACTCTCGGTATATTCAACAACCAGGCCGCCACGACCACGGGAGGACTAAAATACCCGCCCGTCCCAATGACCAGATCGGCACGATGCCCGCGGAGAATCCGGATCGCACGCCATAACGACTTGGGGAGCAGAATAAGGGAACGCGCCATGCCAACCAGCCCCCGGCCCACAAAACCTTCAACCGTGATCGGTTCAAACCCAAATCCTTCTTTTCCCAGAATGTCCCCCTCTAACGACTTCCCCGTCCCGACAAACACAATGCTCCCTTCAGGATCATGCTGTTGAAATTCTTTGGCATACGCGATAGCCGGAAACATATGACCTCCCGTCCCACCGGCAGCTATGACGACCCGCATGACACCATTCTCTTCACTTAAGGGCCGGCTCGTCCCTGTCGAGCCACACTCAGCAAAATTCCGAGAGCTAACATGGTGACCAGGAGCGACGAACCTCCATAACTGACCAAGGGAAGCGTTAAGCCTTTTGTCGGCAACAGTCCACTTACGACGCCGGCATTGATCAGGGCCTGAATACCCAGGAGCATGGTGATTCCCAAAGCCAAATATCGCCCAAACAAATCGGGTGCCAAGGCCGCAACTCGAAATCCTTTACATACCAAAATGGCAAACAGGGCTAACAATCCGCAGGTTCCGACGAGCCCCAGCTCTTCTCCCACCAAGGCCAACACGAAATCGGTGTGGCCTTCCGGAAGAAACATCAGCTTTTGTTTGCCCTGTCCAAGACCGACACCAAATAATCCGCCATTCTCCAAGGCCAGGATGGACTGGACAAGTTGATAGCCGGCACCTTGTCGGTCCGCGAACGGATTCATAAATGTCGTTATCCGTTCCCATCGTTCAGGACTTATCCAGATGAGGACACCCACACCCACAATCATCGGCCCACCTAAGTAGGCCAAGTGCCGCACTCTCGCTCCGGCCAGATACATCATGCCGACGAACACCAGGCTGATGACAACGGTACTTCCTAAATCCGGCTCTACGACAATGAGTCCACACATGATGCCCACCATCGCCACAGGCGGAAGAAACCCTCGTTGCCAATCAGTGACTCGCCGTTGCGGATTGGAGAGAAACGCCGCGAGGTACAGCACAACAGCCAGCTTGGCCATTTCCGTGGGTTGAATAGAAAAAAATCCAAGTGCGAGCCATCGTCGAGCACCATTAATTTGCGGGCCCACCGCTAAGACCAGCAGTAATCCAATGATACATCCTCCGACAACCATGGGAATCCATTGCTTCCACTGGCGATAATCAATAAAGGACCCGACCAACAGGACACCAAAACCCAGCAGCATCCATACGATTTGTCGTTGGAGATAATAGGTGGCATTGGTAAATTTATTTTCCGCCATGACACCGCTGGCACTAAACACCATGACCAATCCCCCAAGAGACAGGGCCAGGGTAATTCCCACGATCAGCGGATCGATCCGCTTGGACCCGATGCCCCGATTCCCAGGAAACAGATCCGCCCATGCACGGGATTCCACATGGGAGTTTTTACGCCGCAGGATGGCTGGAATACCCATTCTATTGAAGTTCTCCGACAACCCGCTTAAATTCAAGTCCGCGATGATGATAATTGCGAAACATATCGAAACTGGCGCAAGCCGGTGAAAACAACACCACATCCCCACTGGACGCAAATGTCACGGCCCGGGACACCGCATCCGTCAGGCTGGTGGCCAGGGTCACCGGCTTGATCTGATCCAGGGCCTGGAGAATTTTCTGAGTGGCTTCTCCGATCACCACAACGCCCTTGACCCGTCGATTAATACTGTCAGCCAATTGCGAAAAATCACCGCCTTTGTCTTTCCCACCAAGAATCAGGACCAAGGGCTCATGAAAGCTCTGTAAGGCTTTGAGGGTGGCATCCACATTCGTGCCTTTCGAATCATTGACAAATGTGATGCCTTTCCACTCCCGAACCACCTCTAAAGCATGCTCAAAGGCCGGCGTGGTCTGAAGAGCACGAACCATCTCCTCTGCTGAACATCCACAGAGCAGTCCGACACCCATTGCCGCCATTGCATTTGCCACGTTATGGTCTCCCCGCATCGGGAGAGCGTCACGTGAAGCGATGATAAAATCCTTGCCGTGCATCCGTGCTCTCAACTCGCCTGCTTCAAGATATACGCCTTGCTCCACTTTTTTGGTAAGACTGAATTCACAAACACCTGACCGTGCCGGCAAGGCCAGGGTTCTCACCACAGGATCGTCCACATTAATCAGCGCCCAATCCTGGATTGTCTGATTTTCAAAGATACGCTGCTTGGCGGCCCGATAGTCCTCTGGAGTGGGATGTCGATCCAAATGATCCGGCGTCACATTTAACAATGCGGCAATCCAGGGCTTAAACAGGTGGATCGTTTCTAATTGGAAGCTCGAGACTTCTGCGACAATATACTCATAGTCAGGCCCAGGAGACGGGTCCGTTTGCTTACGCACCGCCTCACATAATGGAATGCCCAGATTGCCGCCCACAAATGCCCGCTTCCCACAATGTTGCAGGATCGATCCGATGAGGCGTACCGTGGTACTTTTCCCGTTTGTTCCGGTCACCGCAATGATGGGAGCCCGAAGAAACCATCCGGCTAACTCAATTTCCCCAATAACCGGAATGCCCCGTTGGACAATCTCCCGGAGAAGACGATGGTCCTTGGGGATCCCTGGACTGACGACCAGGAGGTCGAGGTCCCTCAACCCGTCGGCAACGTCATCCCCTCCGAGCACTCGAACACCACGAAGGCAGTACGCATCGGACTCGGATTCAAAATCCTGGCTTGTGTGTTCTTCGACAATCGTCACCACCGCACCAAGATCCAGAAGGAGATCGGCAGCCGCCCTGCCGCTTCGTCCGAGGCCAAACACCGTGACACGCTTATTTGGCCAACTCGTCATGGGAAACACGGGAGTGACGTTCACGGCTTCCATGGCTCCACAGGGTTCCACAAAGATCCTCTGCTTAGCGTAACTTCAATGTGCTAATACTTAGGAGGCCCAAAATGATCGCAATTATCCATAAACGCACAACCACTTTGGGCTCTTCCCAACCCTTCAGTTCAAAATGATGGTGCAAGGGCGCCATAAGGAAAATTCGCTTCCCCCTGGACTTAAACGATGCCACTTGAAAAATCACGGACACCGCTTCCATCACAAAAACTCCGCCAACCAGGATCAATAACAATTCATGTTTGCACACCACTGCCACCGTCCCTAAGGCCGCACCCAGGGGTAAGGATCCCACATCGCCCATGAAGACCGACGCGGGATACGTGTTAAACCAGAGAAAACCCAATCCCGCCCCAACAATGGAGGCCGTCAGGATGGCCAATTCCCCGGCTCCTTCAATATGAGGAACGAGCAGGTACCCTGAGATCAATTTATTTCCGACCGCCCAGGCTACCACCGAATAGGCCATCGCTGAAATAATGACCGGTCCGACGGCCAACCCATCCAGCCCGTCAGTGAGATTCACCGCATTAGAACACCCCACAATGACCAGAACGGCAAATGGGATGTAGAGGACTCCTAAATCGGGAGTAAAGTTTTTAAAGAACGGCACACTGAGTTCCGTGGAATAGCCGGGAGAAAGATAAAAAAAGAGCCCAATGCCCAACGCCACTCCTAACTGTCCGACGATTTTTTGCGTAGCCGTCAATCCCTTGGATTGGCCACGTAAAATTTTGATGTAATCATCCACAAATCCGATCATCCCGAAACCCACAAGCGATAGGAGGACCAACCAGACATAGAAATTGGAGATATCCGCCCACAACACGGTTGAGAGCAATACCGAAAATATGATGAGCAATCCTCCCATCGTAGGGGTACCGGATTTTCCCAGATGCGATTGCGGGCCATCCGTTCGTATTTTTTGCCCGAGTTTCAAGGTCTGCAATTTTTTGATCATGGGAGGGGCCAGGAAAAACACAATCAGAAAAGCGGTCACTGCCGCGTAAATAATGCGAAAACTGAGATACCGAAAGACATTGAAGATTGCAAATTCGGTATGAAGGGGATAAAGCCAGAGATACAGCATTAGGATGTACTTTCTTCGGGTAGAGGGAAAGATGCCTCGCCCAGATATTGTTGCTCATTCATCATCACGGTCAGACGTTTCACTCTCAAGGACTCCTTATGACTCTGTCATCCATCCCAATGCATTCAATCTAGCCCTCAGGCCTGACGGCATCGAGCACTCGCTCCATTTTTGCGCCACGGGAAGCCTTTATGAGCACGGCATCGCCACGTTTCACCATTGTTTTCAGTAACGCACCGGCTTCCATGGCATCTCTCACCACGGACACCTGTGTGGGTCCGTGAACTTTTCTCGCACCTTCGGACATGTTGTGTCCAAACGTACCGCAGGCGATTAAATGGGTGATCTGGTGCTTGGCAGCTTCGCGTCCTATTTCCTGATGAAACTGCGCCTCTTTGGGCCCCAATTCAAGCATGTCACCCAATACGGCGATCGTTCTTCGAGCAGAATTCAGCCCAACAAGCGACTCCAACGCCGCTTTCACCGAAGCAGGATTGGCATTGTAACAATCATAAAGATACAGCACTCCACCCCATCTGCGTATCTCCGACCGCATCGAAGCGGGGCGAAACTTTTGTAATCCCGAAACGATGTCATCACTCGACAATCCCATGACACAACCCACTGACGCACCGGCCAAGGCATTGGCAATATTGTGCGGGCCCATGATTCTCACACTCGCTCGTTTGGCCAATTTTCGATGAGGAAAGAACAGGCGAAATTCCGTTCTCCGTCCGTTCCAACTCAAGTCGGCCGCCCGAACATCCGCCTGAGCCGACATCCCAAATGCAATCATCGGGCATTTCGCTTTCCGGGAAAACATTTCAAAATATCGGTCGTCTGCATTCAGAATTGCCGTACCGTCAGTTCGAGGAAGCCAATCGAATAGTTCAGCTTTCGATGTCGCCGACCTAGCCATTGTGCCGTAAAATTCCAAATGGTCGGGACCGACATTGGTGATCACCCCTGCGGTAGGCCTGGTCATGTCACATAATTGAGCGGTCTGCCCCACTTGATCCACTCCCATTTCAATTACCGCCGCCTGGTGACCGGAGTGAAGACCCAAGAGCGTCCTGGGTACACCTATGGCATTATTAAAATTCCCGTGTGTTTTATGGACGCGCCAGCGAGTCGTCAGCACCTGATAGACCATTTCCTTTGTCGTCGTTTTTCCATTGCTGCCGGTAATGGCCACCACCGGAATTGAAAAGCGCAATCGATGGAACCTGGCTAGGTCCTGGTAAGCTTTCAGAGTATTTTTTACCGCCACCACCATGACAGGAATCAGGCCAGCCTGACGTACCTGCGTCAACATTTCCCGGGCTTGCGCCTCCTCAACCACCACACCTCGGGCTCCCAATTTGCAGGCCGTTTTCACGAATTTATGGCCATCGAATTTCTCCCCTTTCAAGGCCAGAAACAAATCACCGGATTTCAGCTCACGCGAATCGGTTTGCACTCGAAGCATTCTCCCTTTCTGTGATCCCTGGAGAAGCAACCTCCCTTTAGTCGCATCGAGCACGTCGCTGATCTCAAAAGCTGCCATATTGAATCGTCAGACCTATCTGGAACCCATCTGTCGATGGATGGCCTTCCTGGCTTCTTCACGATCATCAAAGTGAATTTTTTGTGTCCCGAGAATTTGGTAGTCTTCATGCCCTTTTCCCGCGATCAACAACAGGTCCCCGTCCTTGGCTTCTGAAACCGCGGCATGAATGGCTTCGGCTCGATCGGGAATGATCTGATAGGGACACCGTTCTTCAGGAGGCAAAAATTGAATTCCCTGTTCGATTTGAGCCAGAATTGCTTCAGGATTTTCCGTTCGTGGATTATCGGAGGTGGCTATCACCACATCGCTATGTCGTGCCGCAACCTGCCCCATCTTGGGCCGTTTTCCGGGATCCCGGTCACCCCCACAGCCAAACAGGGTAATGATTCGTCCTTTTGTAATGGCCTGCGCCGCTCGGAGCAACCGATACAACGCATCTTCGGTGTGCGCATAATCCACGACAACCGTAAATGGTTGGCCTTCATTGATGCGTTCAAACCGTCCAGGTACATTGGCCACTGACTGCACGGCCTGTTCAATCATCGGAATCGTCATGCCCATTTCCAGGCCAATTCCGATCGCAGCCAGCATATTCGACACATTATGTTCTCCCACCAATTGACTGTTGATCGTCAACGGGCCAACGGGACTGTTCACTAGAAACTCCGTTCCTCCCATAGAAAGGCGGACGGATTCCGCTCTGATGTCTGCGTGGGAATGGATTCCATACGTCCAGGTCGGAATGGAACATTGTTGAAGAATCATGGAGGCCCGTTCATCATCCGCATTGACGAGGGCTCTTTTGGGGCGGGTCTTCTGACCGCTCTCGACGCATTCGGTAAATAAACGGATTTTCGCCTGAAAATAGTCCTCCAAGGTGTGATGAAAATCTAAATGATCTTGCGTCAGATTGGTAAATACAACAATGTCGAATTCACAGCCGGCTATCCGATCTAATGCCAACGCATGGGAAGAAACCTCCATGACCGCAGTATCCACACCGGCCCTAACCATGGCGCTCAACATGTTCTGGAGCTCGACAGGAGCCGGGGTGGTATGTGACGCCACACGGCGCTCTGTCCCGAACATATAGCCTACGGTCCCCAACAGTCCCACATGATGTCCCTGAGCTTCCAACAGGGATTTGGTTAAATGCGTTACCGTGGTTTTGCCATTGGTCCCCGTGACCCCCACCATGTACAGATGAGCACTAGGCATACCGGAAAGTTTTGCCGCCAACACCCCCAGGGCCTTCCGGGAGTTTGTCACTCGAATGAGCGCGGACGAACGTCCTCCTACTGGTGGGGCCTGTATTTCAATCCCCTCCTCCACCACCACACCAACCGCCCCCTGCTTTTGAGCCAGTCTCACAAACTGATGTCCATCATAGTGCTCCCCCTTGATGGCCACAAATACTGAACCAGGCTTCACTTGTCGGGAGTCCTCGGTCACGAACATAACTTCACGCTGAAGATCCCCTTCACTTCCCGTCGTATCCAGTGAGGCAAGAAGCTCTTGAAGCGTCACAGATTACTGCACAATGGGCTGCGGTGAAGAAATGGGCGAATTTGCCGCAGCCGTCCGAATAACTGCGGATCCACCAGGCAACACTCCTAAATGAGGTAGGACTCGCTCCGCGACCTTTCGAAAGACCGGAGCGGCAATTTCCCCACCCCAATTTCCAATCGTCGGCTCATCAATGACGACTAACATGGCAAGACGCGGGTGCTCGACCGGTGCAAATCCGACAAACGAGGCAATCACTTGTGAAGAAGAGTAGGACCCGGTTTTCGGATCAATTTTTTGAGCAGTCCCCGTCTTTCCCGCAGCTCGATATCCGGCAAGCCTGGCACGCTTGCCTGTTCCTACCTCCACAGCCACTTCGAGAATCCGAGTTAACGTGCCGGTTGTCTCAAGCGAAATGGGTCGCCGTTTGGGTTGAGGATCTCTGGTCAGGACCGCCTGTCCGTTGGAGTCCAGGATCGAAGAGACCACGTAGGGGGTCATCAGCCAACCACCATTGGCGACCACTGACATGGCTGTGACCATTTGGATCGGGGTGACGGCGATTTCCTGACCCATGGCAATTGAAGAGAGGCTTCGACCACTCCATTTTTGGGGGTCTCGGAGAATCCCTGAGGATTCTCCCGGAAGATCTATTTCGGTTTTTTCTCCAAATCCAAACGCTTTTAAATATCGAAAAACCTGGTCCTGCCCTAATTCCATGGCGACTTTGATCGCACCCACATTACTCGATTGCGCCACCGCTTCGGAAAACGTCATCCAACTGGTTTTTGCCGGATCATGAACAATGGTCCCTGCCACCGACATCTTCCCGTCACCCCCATAGATTAACGTGTCTGGCGACATCACCCGTTCTTCCAGCGCCGCCGCTGCCACCACAATTTTTAACGTTGACCCCGGCTCATAGGGATCCGTCACCAGTCGATTTCGCCAATCCTGAGTAGAAAACTGTCCTAAGTGATTAGGGTCAAAGGTCGGATGAAGTGCCCACGCCAGAATCGCTCCGGTTAAGGGGTCCATAATCACAATACTTCCAGACTTCGCGCCGCTTTTCTTTAAGGCTTTCGCCAACTCCGCCTCTGCAATAAACTGGACAACCTCATCAATAGTCAACGTGAGATGATACCCAGTCGACAAGGGGACGGAATCATGACTGGGGGGTGAGGCAAGCTTTCTGCCCAAAGCATCCCTTTGGTATTTCACCAGGTTTTTTTCCCCCCGTAGATAGGATTCATATTGCAGTTCCACCCCTTCTAATCCCTGGCTATCAATTCCGGCAAACCCCACGAGATGGGATACCAATTCTCCTTTGGGATAAAAACGATGTGGTTCTTTGGTCAATCCCAATCCGGATACATTCAAGGCCTCGACTTCCTTGACGACGGATTCCGGAATATTGCGTTTAACCCAAACGTACGGCTGATTTCGTGTGAACAGATCGCGTAATTCCTTGACCGGCATTTGTAGGATCGGCGCTAAAGATCGGGCAACCCGTTGTGGATCATTCAAGGACGGTGGCCTCACATACAATGAGGCCACTTCCACATTGAGAGCCAGTGGATGACCTTGCCGATCAAGAATCACCCCTCGATCCGGCTGGACAATCACGGTCTGTTCGTGTTGCTGTTGTGCCTGATGAGCCCCAACGTCGGCCTGAAGGACCTGCAGGTAAAACAGTCGGCAACCAATAAGCACAAACCCGCAAAGGAGGCCCAAGCAGACAATGCCACTTCGGATTCGACAGACGGGATGAATGTCCTGAGGTGGCGTTTTCACGGAAGGCTCACGACGGTATTGCCAAATTCACGGACCAAACGAACAGGAAAATTTCCATCCGATTCGGACTGGGGTAACGTATCCAGGGAGACCATCACGATCTGCCCTTCCTGAGCCACAGTGAGTCCCAATTGACTTTGCGCCCGTTGAGCAACTCGCTGCGGATCCGTTAACTGCGACAACCGAACCTGCAAACCTTCTTGCTGTTTTTTGAATTCCGCGCGCTGAGTTTCTAACTCTTCAATGGCATACCCCAAGCGCCACATGTCTATTTTGACCCCGACATAGAGCAGACACCACACCCCCAATAGAATCATGACGCCAAGAAACACGTTTTTCCTCATAGAGTTTCTCCTTCCGGAAGGCGCTCGGCCACACGTAACTTAGCGCTTCTGGCGCGAGGATTTTGTTGTATTTCCAACACACTCGGAATCACAGGCTTCTTGACCCGCAATGCAACTTTTGGATGCTCTCCCTGCGCCAGAGAACGAAACGTGTGCTTCACAATACGATCTTCTAGGGAGTGAAAGGCTATGACACACACCCTTCCGCCACCCTTCAACAGGTCGATGGCATCCTGGAGAGCCGGCTCGAGCAATTCCAATTCACGATTCACCCGGATCCGTAACGCCTGAAAGGTTCTGGTCGCAAAATGTAAGCGCCCCTTTTTGTAGGCATAAGGAAGCGCACCCTCAAGGATAGACACCAATGCCTGCGTGGTCTGAATAAGACCGCCGCTTCTGGCCTGCACGATTGCACGGGCGATTCGACGGGAATACCGTTCTTCGCCATACGTAAAAATGACATCCGCTAAGTCTTTTTCCGGAAGATGATTCACTAGATCCGCTGCTGTGACTTTCTGGGTTTGATCCATTCGCATATCTAATGGCCCACTCAAGGAAAAACTAAATCCACGCTCTGCCTGATCCAAGTGCAACGAGGACACCCCTAAATCAAACACAACCCCGTCAACCTTCTCATAGCCGGACTCCTGAACAACATCTCGAATGTGGGAGAAATTCCCATGTAATATAGTTACAGACGATTCATAGTCACTTAATGTCTTTTTCGCAATAAGAACGGCCTGATAATCACGGTCCAAACCAATAATATGAGCATTTTTTCCGGTATTTTCCAGTATCTTCAGCGACGTTCCACCAATTCCCAGAGTACAATCAACATAGATCCCACCTGGCAACGGATTAAGCCAAAAACAAATTTCCTCTACAAGTACCGGTATATGAACATCATTCATGCACAGCTTGTTTCATTTTTACAATATATGTGGAAATCATCCCACTTCCTCCCACACCTGGAAGTATACAACCCTTGCTTATGATGTCAAGCACTCAAAAAATGTTGTAAAAAAGGTAGGAGCTAGGGAATAAGAAATTTAGGAACTATAATCAAAATATGTGGGGTGGTCATTCCCCAAAATACTAAGGATACAACGTATAGAGCATTCTGGGGAATGGAATCGTTTCTCGAACATGATCCAATCCACAAATCCAGGCGACGACTCGCTCAATTCCCATACCAAAACCAGCATGAGGAACCGTTCCGTATCGTCTCAAATCCACATACCATTTAAATGCCTCCTCAGGAAGATCGTGAGCTTTAATTTGCGCCAGCAATTTATCTAAATCATGGATTCGTTGCCCCCCTCCAATAATTTCTCCATATCCCTCCGGCGCGAGCATATCCATACATAACGCCAAGTCCGGCCTCTCCGGATCTTTCGCCATATAAAATGCCTTAGCGTCAGCCGGATACCGATGAACAATCACCGGACGATCAAATTCTTGCGCTAAAGATGTTTCGTCATCTGCTCCGAAATCATCGCCGAATTGAATGGCGGCTCCCTTTTGCTGAAGCCGCCTCAGAGCCTCTTCATAGGTTATTCGCGGAAAGGGTGAGGTCATGGCTTCTAATTTAGAAATATCCCGTTCTAAGATTTCCAGTTCAGATCGACGAGTTTCTACGACTCGCTGAATAACCGTTGAAACCAATTCCTCTGCCAGTCGCATGGCATCCGGTAGGTCGGCAAAGGCCATTTCCGGCTCAACCATCCAAAACTCCATCAAATGGCGTCTAGTTTTTGATTTTTCCGCCCGAAAGGTTGGACCAAAACAGTATATTTTACCAAAAGCCGCAGCAGCCGCTTCTCCATATAATTGACCACTTTGAGCTAAATAAGCTACCTGGTCAAAATATTGAGTTTGAAATAAGGTCGTGGTGCCCTCGCAGGCGTTTGGGGTAAAAATCGGCGTATCAATTAAGGTAAAACCTCGATCATCAAAAAAATTCCGACATGTCCGAATGATTTCATGGCGAACCCGTAAAATGGCGTGCTGGCGTCGCGACCGCAACCAGAGATGCCGATATTCCATCAGGAAACCAACTCCATGGTCTTTCGGTTGGATGGGAAAGGGTTCTGCTATGTGAATCACTGCCAATGTGGAAACATCAAGTTCAAATCCACCTGGCGCTCGAGCATCCCTTCGAGGCTTTCCAGTCAAAATCACAGAAGACTCCTGGGTTAACTGACTACACAGAGAAAATTGGTCGTCGCCTACCTCACCTTTGCTTACAATAGCCTGGAGATCTCCTGTGCCATCACGCACGGTCAAAAAGCTTAATTTTCCGCTCGAGCGTCGGTTGCGGATCCATCCCTTGATCGTAATGTCCTGGCCTTCAAACTGTGAAATCTGTTCAATCGAGACGACCGGCTGTTCCGACATGATGCTGTTCCCTCCCGCTCTCACAAAGAAAAAATTGACACTCTGAAAATTCAGCCGCTATGATCATTTGTCTATAAAAGAGATACTCAGGAACGTAAGGAGGCTTTTAAATATGAGTTACACCATTACTGTCAGCGAATTAAAAGCTCGCATGGATAAGGGCGATAAAATTTTCTTGTTGGATGTCCGAGAACCCCACGAATACTCCTTGGCCAAAATAGAGGGATCAGTGCTGATTCCCCTTGGCCAGGTTCCCCATTCCCTGAAACAATTGGATCCGAGCGCTGAAATTGTCGCGTATTGTCATAAAGGCATGCGGAGTGCTGATGCCGTGGGGTTTCTTTTGCAACAGGGATTTTCGAATGTTAAAAACCTGATTGGAGGAATTGAAGCCTGGTCCATTGAGATCGATCAATCCGTCCCCAGGTATTAACAGATGAATTATCCGGTTAAAACATTGACCTCCTACACGCGACGGAGAGGTCATTTTCCGGTTCCACGGAAAAAATCGACTGTCCGGGTGAGCCCTTCCTGCAAGGTAACCTGAGGATCCCAGCCAAATACCTCTCTGAGTTTTGTCACATCCAACACACTCCTGAATTGCTCCCCTTTCTTTGCCGCTCCATAGAGCTCCTTGCATTGACACTTCGTTAAACTTTTAATAATTCCATAACATTCGTTGATAGTCGTCTCCTGGCCAGTTCCCACATTAAAAATTCCCCGAACATCCTCTCCCAAGGTCACCAAGATCGCTTCCACCGCATCATCCACATAGATAAAGTCTCTTGTCTGCTTCCCGGTTCCATTGACAATCGGTTGACCACCATCCAGCATTTGTTTTGAGAAAATAGCCACGACCCCTGCCTCCCCCTCAGAGTCCTGCCTGGGGCCATAGACATTCGCAAAACGAAGCGCCACATACCGGAGTCCGGTAGCACTTGCGTAATAGGCTAGATACTTTTCCCCAGCCAGCTTACTAATGCCATAAGGAGAAAGAGGTTCCGTCCGGTGTGACTCTGCGGCCGGAAAAATTTCCTGTTCCCCGTAGACCACGCCCCCCGACGACGCAAATGTCACCTTTCGCACACCCTGCTTCACGGCATGTTCTAAGACATTGATGGTTCCTAAAATATTGACTTGCGCATCAAACCCCGGATCATCCGTGGAATGTCGAACACTCATTTGCGCGGCCAGATGGACGACAATTAGGGGACGCTCATTTCGGAACACCCGTTCAATCCGCTTACTCTGAATATCCATTTTATAAAATTGGGCTCTTTTATTGACATTCTTTCGCTTCCCTGTAGAGAGGTTATCAACCACAATGACCTCATTGCCTTCCTGAATCAACCGGTCAACCAGGTGTGATCCAATGAATCCAGCTCCCCCGGTCACCAGAATTTTTGTAGACATCCCCGGCTTTCTCCTTTTATATGATTAGGTTAAGGGGTTACTGCGGGCAATTGGCTTGCTTCCCTCAGGACTCATCTTCCCGTTTTATCATTCCCACCAGCATCTCTTTGTTTCCTTTTTTCCCCATCAGGATCGAATCCATGACACCAATAACGTCGAGACGAAGGCTACGGGCATAATCCACAAAACCATCCCTCACCTGATCACGCAATCGTTCATCACGGACAATGCCTCCTTTTCCGACTTGTCCTTTTCCAACTTCAAACTGCGGCTTGACTAAAGCGACGAGATGCGCCTGATCACGCAGGACAGGCATAATCGCTGGCAATACCAAACGCAGGGAAATAAATGAAACATCGATCACCGCCAGATCAACCTGCTCAGGAATATCTTGCGGACACAGATGGCGGATATTGCAACGGTCCATGACCACAACACGAGGATCAGTTCTCAGCTTCCAATCTAACTGCCCATACCCTACGTCAATGGCATAGACTCGATTGGCTCCACGTTGCAGGACACAATCAGTGAACCCTCCGGTAGAGGCACCCACATCCATTACCACACGGCCTGAACAGGAAATTAAAAATGCATCCAAGGCAGGTGCCAGCTTTTCGCCGGCTCGGCTGGCATAGGCGGACTCCGGTTTCGTCACTTCCAGGAAAACAGTTGGCGCAACCAGCTTTCCTGGCTTATCAATCATGATCCCATCGACTTTCACTCGACCGGCAAGAATAAGTCGGCAGGCCTGCTCTCTGCTTGAGACCAATTCCTGAGTCAGGACAAGGGAATCTAATCGTTCTTTTGTGGGCCTCCGGGATGGGGGGGCTGATGGCTGAGCCGCCTTCATATATTCATGTCCACGAAGCAGACAATGCGAAGCCTATCGATTGAGAGAGATAATAGTGGAGGAAATTTAGGATTCTGGCAAACTGGGATCCTCAACCGAAAAAGCCTGTATACGCTTTCTTCCATCCTTGTCTTGCACAAGGATCTCTACTTTGCGTTCTGCATCATCCAGCATTTTCAGGCAGGTTTTTGAGAGCTTGACTCCTTCTTCAAAAATTCTCAGGGATTCATCCAATGAAAGTTCCCCCCGCTCCAACTCGGCCACAATAGTTTCCAGGCGGGACAGTGCCTTTTCAAATTTCAGTACAGCCATAAATATTGTCCGAAACTGATCAGTGATTCAGTTCTCTTGTATGATAGGTTCATAATCTTTTATCTAACGCGTATTATAGCCATGCCGGAACATGAAGCAAAAGTGAATTTTCTTACGTTGAAGGATGGGTGCGCTGTACCAAACAAATCAATTCGCCTTCATGAAGTCTGGCGCGTACAGACTCTCCCTGAGAAACTTCTGTTGATTGCTTCACGACTTTTCCATTTTGCAGCTTGTGAACAATGCTATACCCCCGCGCCAAGACTGCAAGGGGACTTAATTGATTCAGTTGAGACATCCACAATTCTGTTTGGTGACGTTTATCAAGAATGGATCCCGACATACCTCGGACTAGCCGAATCCCTTGGTCAACCAAAGCCAGTTGCTGCCGATGAATGTCAATCAGGGGATTTCTCTCCCAAATCGATGACTGATGATTCAGCAACTGCACATGGAGATTCCGGCACCAGTGCTTCATTTTTACATAGAGTTGCCGCTCTAACTCATCCACCTGTTGCACGAATTGTCCAAGCACGAGTCTAGGCTCAGGCAATCGGCCGGTCAATTCCTGAACTTGCCCTCTCCACGCGACACATAAACTCCTCATAGACCGTTCCAATCGTACTCGTTGATGGGCCAGATGATGCCTAACCGTTGAACAATCCGGAACCACTAACTCTGCCGCAGCAGAGGGAGTGGGAGCCCGATAATCGGCGGCTAAATCTGCGAGCGTCAGATCGGTTTCATGGCCAACAGCGGACACCACCGGAATCCTGGAAGAGGCGATAGCCCTCACCACAATTTCTTCGTTAAATGCCCAGAGGTCCTCTAACGATCCCCCACCACGCCCGACAATTAACACATCCAAACCGCCCAATTGATTGAGCACCTCAATAGCCTTAGCGATTTGTCCGGCAGCTTCAGCCCCTTGTACCGGAACGGGTGCAATCAGAACATTCGCAGAAGGCCACCGTCGATGAATGATGGTCAGGAGGTCATGGATTGCAGCACCGGAAGGTGAGGTCACTAGACCAATCCGTTGGGGGTACAGAGGGAGGGTCTGTTTTCCCGAAACCTCAAATAATCCTTCGGCCTCCAACTTTGCCTTCAGTTGAATAAAGGCTAATTGCAGTGCACCAGTGCCCTTTGGCTCAACCACTTCCAAGAGTAACTGATAGTCTCCTCGTGGTTCATACACCGAAAGGCGACCGAACACGAAGACATCCAAGCCTTCCTGAAGGGAAAATTTCAAGCGCTCGACCTGATTGCGAAAGAGCACAGCTCTAACCTGACTCGATTGGTCTTTTAGGGTGAAATACCGGTGTCCCGAAGACGGGCAGCGAAGATTAGAAATCTCCCCTTCTACCCAAATTGGAGGAAAATTTTGTTCGAACGTTGAACGTATCTGTCGGGTAAGAGCAGAGACGGTAAGCACTGTAGGGAAAAGCCCTGGCACGGAGATACGTTACTCAAACACACGAAGGCGCGTGATGTGAGTGGTTTTTCCAGTTGAGTAATCAAGATTTAACACCGCCGCACTCAACACAGAAAGTCCTGACGCCACTTCGAATCTTTTCGGAAGTTGGGTCAGAAATTTCTGAATGACCAAGCTTGGTTTCATCCCAATGACGGATTGAACAGGGCCGGTCATCCCGACATCGGTTAAATACCCCGTTCCATGAGGTAAGATTTGTTCATCCGCTGTTTGGACATGCGTATGCGTTCCAAGGACCGCAGACACCTTACCGTCTAGAAAATATCCCATCGCCATTTTTTCTGAGGTGGTTTCGGCATGCATATCCACAAGAATACACTGAGTCTGCGTTGTCAATTGAGCCAATTCGCGTTCCGCAACCCGAAAAGGGCAATCCACCATGGGCATAAACACCCGCCCCATAAGTTGCAAAATTCCTAGGCGCTCCCCCTGGATGGATTCGACAATACACGTACCCTTTCCTGGAACTCCATCGGGATAATTCGCGGGACGGATCACCCGCTGCTCTTTTTGCAAATACTCTAAAGCTTCCCGTTTATCCCAGGCATGATTGCCTAATGTAATAACTGAAAGACCCAAGTCAAACAAGTCTTCGGCCACTTCCTGTGTGATGCCAAACCCACCTGCCGCATTCTCCCCATTGCCAATAACCAGATCAATTTGATGCTCCTGAATAACCTTTGACAGGTGCTTTAAGATCACCCGACGGCCGGGCTCTCCCATGATATCTCCAATAAACAGTACGTTCATGATCTCCTTTACTCGCTGGGCTATTTAGCAAATTCGATAAAGCGATTTTCTCGAATAACCGTCACCTTAATCTGTCCAGGGTACGTTAGTTCTTGTTCAATCTTTTTGGCTAAATCTCGAGATAAGGCAAAACTTTCACTGTCATTTAATTCCCCTTGACGAATAATAACCCGAATTTCACGCCCGGCCTGAATTGCATAAGCTTTATCAACTCCTGTAAACCCAGTAGCTAACGATTCCAATTTTTCCAATCGCTTGACATAGGCTTCGAGGGTTTCGCGTCTAGCACCAGGGCGGGCAGCCGAGAGAGCTTCCGCAGCAGCCACTAATACCGATTCTGGACAGAGCGGCTCAACTTGTTCATGATGGGCCGCAATGGCATTTACAATAAATTCCGACTCTCCATACTTCTTCGCCAATTCCGCCCCGAGCATCGCGTGGGTACCTTCCTCTTCATGGCTAACCACTTTTCCGATATCATGCAATAGGGCGCCTCGCTTAGCCAATTTCACATCTAACCCAAGCTCCGAAGCCATAATCCCACAAATGTATGAGGCTTCCCTGGCATGATATAAATTATTTTGGCCATAACTGGTCCGATATTTCAGACGACCCAATAATTTGATAATTTCAGGGTGAAAATCTGAAAGACCGACTTCAAAGATAACTTTCTCAGCATCGTCTCTCATTAACTTGTCTAAATCACCTTTGACTTTTTCTACGACTTCCTCAATCCTAGTCGGGTGAATACGCCCATCCTGCATGAGGCGTTCAAGCGCAATTTTCGCGACCTCCCTCCGAAGGGGATCGAATCCTGACACAATCACCGCCTCCGGGGTTTCGTCAATAATAAGATCAACGCCAGTTGCTGCCTCTAAAGCCCGAATATTTCTTCCCTCGCGACCAATAATCCTCCCCTTCATACTATCATTCGCAAGCGGAACCACTGAAATCGTGGCCTCATTGACGTAATCTCTTGTGATACGCTGTATCGACCGGGTCACAATTTCTCTAGCTTCTCGTTCAGCGGTTTCTTTGGCCTCATCCAAAATTCTTTTTGTTAACAAGGCCGCGTCCATTCGTGCTTCACTTTCAATTTCACCCAATAGCTGGCGTTTGGCCTCTTCGGCCGTAATTCCTGCCACCTGCTCGAGGGCAAGCCGGTGCTCTTTAATGGCTTGATCACACGCAGCGGCTTTATTGACCAGAGCCTCTTCCTTCTCCTTGAGGGAACGCTCTTTTCGTCGCATCTCCTCATCGCGTTTTTCAAATTGGTTGACCTTACGCTCAAGGGCCTCTTCTCGCTGGATGATTTTTCGATCCGCGACTTGGATCTCATTCCTCTTTTCCTTTTCTTTTGTTTCAAGTTCAGATTTGGCTTGAAACAGCAAATCTTTGACTTCGATTTTTGCTTCTTTGAGCAAATTTTCAGCCTCTCGTTGAGCATTTTGGGTGAGCTGTAGAGCTTGCTCTTCAGCTGCTGACCGACGCTTCAAGTCTCTCTGTTGCTGATACACCTTCGATAACACAAATCCAAGAAAAAGCCCGATCACCACCGCAAGTATGGGAATTACCGTGTCCATTGGTTAGCTCCTATTCATTTCCTCATGTCACAATTACGAGAAAAATTCATTCTCCCTCTGTTAGGCGAAAACAAGCCCGCAATATCACAGGGAAAACCAGAAAAGGAAGGAAAACGAAAACTGGAGAAAAGCCTATCTGACAGGACAGAAGGCCCAGATTTGCGAGGGACCAGGAGGAGGGGGGATAGGGCGACTCTCTAAGCCAAAAGGGCCATTAATAACACGCAAAGGACTCACCCAATGAATCCAGTCTTCACGGTTGCAGCTTGAACTAGAAGGACATGGATACAACACAGGCCAAAAATTTAAAATTTTTAGATTAAAAGGCGAGCCAATTGGATAGTAACAAGCATTTTGCCCTTTAAATAACGATTTCCAAGAATTCAACCTGCCCTTAAATAAATTTTCCCTACCTCGTACAATCCCATCATACAAAAAGCCCACAATGACTATGAAAATACTTGTCATAGTGGGCCTCCAGTTCAATTCCCTCCACAAGAGGGATATTCCTTTCTTTCTTTGAAATTCAATAACTTATGAACAGTAAAATATCAGAAGACGATATGGAATTTCAATAATGTGCCCGATGAATCATGGGAATAGATCGATTACATTCCGCCAACGAATGGAACGAATCACTTCAACCAATTGATTTCAAAGGTAATACCTAATTACCGCTGGACGAGAGGATATGAAGGCGGGAATGGTTAATTGGGGTTGAGGGCGAGATGTTTTTCTATCGTTTCCAGGAGAACTTGCGTCCGTCGCTCAATTTCAGCTTCTCCAAACTGCCGGTGTCTTTCCTGTCGAAAGAGCTGATCCGTAATGTTAATTGCCGCCAAAATAGCCAGCTTTGTGGGAGTGCTTGTTCGTGTTTTTTGGGCGAGGGTACGCATTTGCGAATCAACATACCCGGCCAACTCATGAAAATACGCCTCATCCCCCTCTCCTTGGAGAGAGATTCGATGACCAAAGATTTCGACTTCAATGGTCCTCGTCATTACTTAAGTCCTATAGGTTAATCGTTTGAACGGTCTAAAAATTCAAGCTCGCCTAGCACTTTTTCAATTCTGGAACGAATCGTGGTACGCTCCTCTTCCCATCCTTCAGACATTTCTTCGTGTTTGGCCAGCCGTTCCCGAGTCGATTCCAACTCCTTTTCAAGATGGGACTTATCCTGCCGAAGCTCAATTACCAGATCACATAATTTCTTAACTCGAACCTCCAACGTTTCTAATTTCTCTACGCTCACGTGCACGCCTCCTTATTCGCAAGGTCAAACGAGGCGGACTATAATTCGTTCAACAAAACCTGTCAAGAGAAACACCTCGGCAACCATCCCCAAACAATGTCCGATAAATCCGATAACTTCCAAGTACGCGTTTGACGTATCCACGGGTCTCTCGATATCCAATCAGCTCGATAAATTCATCCGGATCTCGATGACCATTTTGCCGGATCCACCGTTTGACCGCCTGAGGTCCTGCATTATACGCGGCTACTGCATAAATAATATTGCCCTGAAATTCATTCAATAATTGACCCAGGTAATATGTCCCCAATTGAATATTACGATTTGGTTTATCCAGAGCATTTCGATCAGAATCGGAATTCTCTAATCCCAGTTGACGACCAACTTTTTTGGCTGTCTCTGGCATGAGCTGCATCAGGCCAATCGCGCCAACCGGAGAAACAACACGTGCACTATATAAGCTTTCTTCTCGTATAAGCCCAGCGACTAAAAACGGATCAACATCCTTTGGGGCAAACGATTGAATGACCCTTTGGTAGCCCATGGGAAAAGCACCCAACCAGGCGGAAGACGAGGCATGAAGCTGGCCTTTTCGCAATGAACCGCCAAAATGACGAACAGATAATCGAATCCCGATATCGTACGCCCCAACTTCGCTTGCTAACGAAACCAACTGAGGAAAGGTTTTGGGGTCTGCTCCAAAGCGGGCAAAAACAAACTCAAGCTCCTGGACTGCCTCCTTGTGCAGGCGAAGGGTTCGTAACTCTAGGGTTTTTTGAAAATGGATGTCCTGTTGAAGATGAGCTGGTATCTCCACATTCATCGTGTCTGTTGATGTCAATACCGCCCATTGTTTCGTCGAAAATTCTGTGGGACCCAGCCGTATTCCCGCCAATTGCCCGTAATAGGTAAAGGGGTAGTTACGGCGTAATTTTCTGAGACGTTCTCGCGCAGGCTCCATCTCCCCAAGATGTTCCTGGGCACGTGCCAGCCAATAAACAGCCTGTGAAGCCGCATGCAGAGAAGAATCAGTTTGAGGAGTTCCAACTGCCTGGATAATCTCCCGAAACATCCCAATGGCTTCAATAAATTGTTTCTGTTGATAATGAATCCACCCCACTCGCCAAAGCGCATCCAACCGTTGCATCAACGTATGAGCCACAGCGGCTGCCCGCCTAAAGGTCTTCCCAGCCTCTAGCCAACGCGCATGATCTTCCAACCAAATTCCGTAAAAGGTGAGGAGCAACGATTGCTGATCACCGGTGATTTTTTCAATCGACAGGGCTCCGACAAGATCCTCCAATTCTGGCCCTTTCCCCTGACGCAAATATACTCTTCCCAACCACACCCATGCATCATCTCTTCTAGGGGAGGAGGAACGCGATAGTGAGGCCAGTATGGCTTCTGCCTGGTCATACCGTTTCAAACGAACTAAGGCCATGGCCAATGTGTATTGGACCTGAAAATGCTGAGGACTGGGAGGAGATAGAGACGTAAGGTGTTCAAATTCCTGAACGGCTTCTTTTAAATCCCCCCCATTATATAATGCCATACTCCGCTTAAATCGCTCTTCTCGTGAGGGTAAAAACAAAGAACCCACTTCCCGGCGTAGCCACGACTCGGCCTGCACTCGCTCCGGAGCTAAGGGAAATTTCCACCATAATTCACGGAAAATCTCAATCGCCTTCTCCCGTTGTCCCACCTGAGCAGAACATAGACCCATTTGAAAGAAGGCATTGGCAGACTGGGGGTGGTCGGATTGTACACTGAGAGCCTGAGACCACATCGAGAGAGCGGCTTCGCAATCCTCCAATTTTGCCAAAACATCCCCACCCGCATAAAGTGCGTCAGCTCGAAGCAAAGAATCGGGAAAATGCTCACCAAACTGTTGAAATGCCTCTGCTGCTTCCTTCTCTAAACCAGCTTGGGCATATGCCTGCCCCATCCAAAATGTGAGATAATCCCTCAGAATAGGGAAATCATCAAGAGAGGCTTGCAATAGAGGAATGGCCTCAAGAGGGGAGGATTCCTTGAGCCAATATCCATAACGAATCCCGGCATGTTTGGCCAAAGTGGAATTACCATTGGCTGCAACAAACTCCTTAAAAAACTTGGCATGATCCAAGCGGGCTCCAGAATCAGTTCCGGGAGATTCTAGTTGTTCAAGAAATTGCGCAACACATCCTTCAGGGTTTTGACACGGGGCAGAAGGAGGGTCCAAAGAGACGACGGTCTGAGGAAGGAAAAGGATGCATCCTCCCACGATCACTCCCCAAATTACATGTATCGAAAGGATCCTCATAACACTCCTCAATATCATTATCTACCAGCTTACTCAGTATTCATCATGCACACAATCACCAGAATGCCAGAAAATTTCAATCAGTAAGGTGATCAAGCGGGTCATCCATGACGTCTGACCTTCACCCCCTTAATTCGATAACACGGATAGGCATCCCACAGACAAATCCTACACCCACTTCTTGGCAATGGGAACCCAAAGAATTCAGGAATTATAGACCAGACTAGAAAAAGAAAGAAGAAAAGAGTTCAAGGCAAATGTTAACAAAGGTTAATGAAAACATTTGCAAAGAGCATGGGAGTTGTCATTGGGACCATACGAAGCGTTGGAGAATGAATTGAGCGATACTCGTTTTCAATGAATCGCTAACTGCGGAATACTTGGCATCCAGCTTTGCCAAATCGGCAGATCATCCCACAGACCTAAACAGGTTAAATACGCTTCTCCCTCTCTCCCAATGACTCCGTCTCCATCCTGAGCGATCCCTCCTCCCTCAACAAAATTCCCCGCATACACCGCAGTTAAAGGGCCGAAGGCCGCATTGGGAATCTTCCATGGATCATCATGGAACGCCGCAATGGACAGTAACACCTCATCTATACCCCATCGCGCCAGAAAAGTGGCTCCACTTTCCCCGTGAGTATATCCTAAGAGCCTCCTTTCCAACACAGCCAAACTTCCTCCCCGGCTTTGCGATATCTCTACGACCGTCGTGAATACCTCTGGATGCTGAGTCAAAAACACAAGCATGCCAATATCATGAAGTATCCCCCCCACAAACGATTGCCAGACCATGCGTGGATTCGATCCCTGATTCAAGGCAATCCGTGCAGCCAAGTACCCCGTTCTTAGGCTATGCCGCCACAAGGCTGCAATACAGGAAGGATTGACGGCACATCCCTCGGATAAGAGGAATACCTCGATCCCAAGGTCTAACGCACGTTCCAGATCCACCGGGATCATTCCCGCATCACCCACTATTGCCTGCACATGCATTTCCACCTCAAGGTCAAGGTAAAGTAACGCTTGAGATGGAAGCTCATCACATTGTGTATGCCCTTTCATCACCAACCGCGGTGAAAAAGATCTGGACCATGGGGCCAGTGTTTTTCCCGTATGAAACGAAAACATCCAATTTTCACGGGTCCGTTCTTCCTCTCCCTTCCAAGAGTCATCATCGGTTTGACGCCAACATTCAATCACGGGAGATACTCCAGGAAACACAAAAAGATTGCAGAGCCCTGAAAGCTTCCTCTCACACCTTCAAAATTTTCTCGGTTTCAGCAGACTGAGTCTTGAGGTAGGGATCCGTAAGACAGACCGGGAAAAATGCAAACTAAAGGAAGAGACAACAGAACACCACAACGCTCACAAAGAGACGGGCAGAAAAAGATTGAATACGCTGGAAAAAGAAATTACAAACCAGGAAAGTAAAAATTCCCCGGCAGGTCCAGAAAAAATATGGCGCCTTGTCCCGTACCCTTACTTTGGGCGCGCAGCGCCCCGCCCATATTTTTGGCCATTAACGCACCGTGATGCAGACTCAAGCCCCGTCCTCCATATTTGGTGCTATACCCTTGTCCAAATATTTTTGTAATGTCGTCCGGAGGAATCCCGCTCCCGGTATCCTGAACTTCCAGGCAAAGAGAATCCGGAGGGCCAATGATGAGTTTGATACGCACAACTAAGTGCCTCTGGACACTCGATTCCATTGCCTGACAGGCATTGCGAATGACATCCACCAAAATTTGAAGGAGTTGATGCTTATCCACGATGAGCGGTGGAACCTCCTGAAACTCCTGCGTAACCGCAACATTGGTTTCCTCCAACATCTTTTGATTCACGACCAGGGCTTCCGCTATCACCTCCGCCACACATACTTGTTCCGTCATTCCATTGGGCTTAGCTAGATCCTGTTGGGCCGCAACACATTGCTGAGCATGCCCGGCATTCTCCCTCAAGCGCTCTAATTCCAACAATGCCACTCGCTGCTCTTCCTTCAATTGCCCTGATAATTTCCCCAAATAATCCGGTACTTGTTTGCCCTTGGGATTCTGCGATAGATACGTTCCAAGATTTTCACGATGCTTATCCAATAACTGTGAGATCCGACCTACATCTCCCACCATGGAATTTTTCAATAGATCCGTGATGACCCCGATAGATACATTAATGCTATTTAACACATTACCCACGTTATGCAGCACACCCGTCGCCACCTCGACCATTCCCAACTGCCTTGAGGTTTCTATTAACTGCTCATGCAATTGCAGCTTCTCTTCTTCCATCCGTTTTCGTTCAGTAATATCCTGGGCAACACATACCAACCCCTGAAATTGACCCTGCAAATCCTGCATCATCGAACCAGAGACGGAAATGGTAATTTTCTGTCCCTCATGAGTCAGGAAACTGGATTCCACACCACTCACCGATCCTTGAAGGAAAAGATTTTCGATGATAGCACCTTGGGAAAATTCCTCGCCAAAAATCAAGCCGGGCGACTGCCCAATGAGCTCATCCTCCTGATAACCCAAAAGGTTTAACAAAGAAGGATTCACCGCCCCAATGGTCATATCGGCGTTAATGACTACTAGAGAGTCGGCCATCGATCTGAGAATATTCTCAACATAATATCTGGAAGCCGCTAATTCGCCACGAGCAGATTCCAATGCCCCCGTCGTCTCTTCGCCATTAGGGGCATCAATATCCAGATAGGGGGTAGAGGAACAGCTGATTTCATCAGAGTCGGTTGCTCTATCAAACGCAGACTGCAAGGGTTTCGGTAACGGCAAACTCAAACAACTGGCTAATTGAAAGGCCTCTTCTCCAAGAAATGGGATCCGAAGTACCGCCCATTGCTCGGGCCGGCTCACAACCAGTCGATGGGGCCAGGAACCGCGATCAGAGGGAAAACAGAAGATGCACCGTAAGGTCTGATCACATTTCCACAGCCCCTCAGCCAGATCTCGCGCGATCTCCCATTCCCCTGAACGACCCTCAATAATAACGAGAGCAAAAGGATTGCTTGCAGCTTGAGCCTCTGAGAACTTCGCTAAGACCTGAGGCCCCATTTCCACGCTGACAAGAGTGAACTGCGGTAAACATGGCCGAGTACCGGAACTCGCAAAACGTTTGTCATTTAAAATGTTCTCTGCCGACCGGCCATCCACAGTCGGGGCAGACAACGCATCGCGCAACATGTCTTGGGTTTCTGGATGCGTCCAAACCAGTAATACAGGGCGATGCGCAGGAATCGGTGCCATAAATTATAATGAAATCAAAAAATTTCTCCCCAAAATACACAAAGCAGGTGTCACCAATCCATGCTTCTCCCAATCGGTAAGGCTCTGTGGGTCATCTTCGGAACTAGCCGTCAAAACTTCTCATTGCTGAATGGGGAGCGTAACTATAAAGGTTGATCCTTTTCCCAGCTTGGAACGAACAGAAATGGCTCCACCGCACTGCTCGACAATACGTTGACACACTGCTAGCCCCATCCCTGTCCCTTCGAATTCCTCTTTCCGATGAAGTCGCTTAAACATCCCAAAAATATGTTCGAACTGTTCCGGCGGTATACCAATTCCCTGATCATGAATTTCGATTTGACAAAGCCTCCCATGCTGGCCTGAACCTGTATGACGTCGATCCTGAATAATCGTTGCTGTGATACAAATGACGGGTGGCACCCCCGGCTGATGAAATTTTAAGGCATTGCCCAGTAAATTTTGTAACAATTGCCTGATTTGAATCGCATTTCCATAAATTGTGGGTAATTCCCCAAATTGAACGACAGCCCGCGATTCCTCGATCTTGGCGCCGAGATCCGATAGGATTTCCTCAATCAACTCGCGCAAGACAAGCTTCTGCTCTGCCATTTGCGGAAACTCGACCCTGGAATACACCAAGAGGCTTTGAATCAGCTGTTGCATACGCCCAGCCGCGTTTTTGACGCGATCAACATACCCCAGACCATGAGTGTTAAGAGCTGATCCATACTTCCGCCGTAAGAGATCAAGAAATACCTGGATGGAATGAAGCGGTTCCTGTAAATCATGGGCTGCCACCGAGGCAAATTGCTCCAAGTCCCGATTCGACCGGGCCAATTGATCGGTTTTGTGATGCAAAATGACTTCGACCCGTTCCCGTTCATGAATTTCATTCAACGCATGGTCCCGAACAGCAGAAAGTTCGAGAGTGCGTTCTTCAACAGCACGGATCGCTTGAGCCAACTGCACCTCAACCTCTTGTCGCCTGAGCAAAGCCTGCTCCAAACGACGATTGGTTTCTTCAAGGAGGCCCGTGCGCGTCATGACAATTTGTTCCAGTTCATGAACCCGCGACCGGGCCTGGTGAACCCAATGCCACTTCATCGTTAAAGCCGAAGACAATTGCCACACCTCAATCGGATCAAAGGGCTTACGTAAAATTAACACCTGATCCCGGCGTCCCAATTGAGGCAATACCTCTGACCAACCAAAATCCGGATAGGCAGTACACAATACGATCTGTACGTCAGGATCCTCATCCCAAAGTCGCTCAACCGTTTCCAACCAGCCCCACCCATTGGGCAAACGCACATCCAAGAACACCACCGCAAAGGGAGAATCCTGCGCCTTAGCTTGCGTGACCAGATCACGCCCTGACTTCCCATTGTCCACACAATCGAGATCGAAGGGTTTATTTCGATGATGCAGGAAGGGCTCATCAAAAAGATCATGCCTGCCCTCCGACCACGCATCGGAAATGAACGGTATGGCAGGACACAGAATTTTCCGAAAATCCTGTAAAACGTTCGGGCTATCATCGATCACTAAGATCCGTCGATTAAGAGTACAGACGGGATTCATGTCTGTCCTGCCCCTGCCCCAACCGGAAGGATCAGTGTCAAGGTTGCGCCGGCGCCAACCCCATCGCTATGGGCCTGCAACAATCCACCCATACGATGAATCGTGACCATCGAACTATGCAGACCAATTCCATTGCCGTCGTGTTTGGTTGTAAAACCGCGAGTAAACATTCTGGCCAAATGGTCAGGCGCAATTCCCATACCCGTGTCTTGAATGGTGATGACAACGGAAAATTCATCATCTGTTCGAATTTCGACTCGTATGGTGAGCTGGTGATCAACTCCGACCTGTAGTTGCATCGCCTGTTTAGCATTTCGCAACAGATTCACGAGAATTTGGAGGAGCTGATGCCGATCGGTGATAACATTCGGCACAGACTGATAGTCTCGTTGGATCCTGACCCACTTCGCATCTCCAGGTTGAAAACTCAACTCCACCGCTTGGTCCAGAAGTTCCACCACAGAAAGAGCCTCATTGGTGCCCAGAGACTTCGCCATCGTCTGATGTGAAACGATAATTTGTTTCATATGAACAATATTGCGAACCAGGCCTTCCAATTCTTTTAGCACCGTCTGTTGCTCTTCTATGAGGTGGCTCCCCAATTTCATAATCGCCGGTGGAATACGTTTTCCTTTTGGATCCTGGGTTAGGAATATTTCCCAGTTCTCATCATGCCGCTTCAACAGTTCCGCAATTCGATGAACCAAAATCACCGAAGACTGATGTATCAAATCATGAACCACATACACCGCTACATTGACGCTATTGAGCACATTACCCACATTGTGCAACACGGTTGATGCGACATCCGCCATCTCAATTTTATAAGAGGCATCTTCCACCTGCCTGCGCAGATGCTCCCGTTCGATCAAGGCCCGACGGCGAACCAACCCCTCTTGAATGGCCCAGGGAATCGCGATATCCGCCATATGTTCTTTAACCAGCCAATCAATTGCCGGTTCGTTTATGCCCTCTCCATCGGAAACGTCATCATCAATCAATCCCAAAATGAACGCATTGTCCCAGGATTTTTTGATATCACAAGCAATGTCCTTCCCTCTCCGCTTCACGCGGCAGTCCACGAGAATGAGATCAAATGGGTTGTAGGACTCTACACAGGAGAGATGCACGGAGGCATTATCAAGCCAAGTGATCTGAACCATGGAACCCTGAGAAGCCAACACATTTTGACAGGATGGGGAAAGATCACTTTCCTGAATTCCGACCATCCCCACGCGAAGAACCGGACATTCTGAACTTACCTGACCATTAGATTCCGCCATGGCCTAGACCTTCACTGGAAGGGGATAAGGAAAGAAGATCAATCATGCACGACAATTAGCGCATCACATAAAAAAACAGCAGTCCACGATGGACGACCGAATTTTCGCCTTGAACATCCATGGCATTTCATTCACAGGAACACGTGAATTGACGTTTCCCTGACTTGCTGACAGTGGCGTACTTTGTTAAGAGAGACAATCACCTTCTCCACACATATTTTTCCACTTAAAAGAATATCACCTGTGCACGAATGTACAGAAAATGAGGGATGGCCCTGCTTCAGTGAGCTTTGATTGTTTCCTCGGCCCGTTCTTCTGCCCATTTGGCTAATAATTCCAACTGCGACTTAGCCTGACGCGACTCTGCCCAACGTTTGGTAAGGGAATTCGCCAGCTGCCAAACTTCAATATTATCAAACGGCTTTCGCAAGATGAGCAGTTGACCATTTTTATTCAATCGTTGTATGACATCTTCCCATGCATGATCTGAAAATGCCGTGCAGAACACAATCTGCAAATCAGGATCTTCTTGCCACAGATGCTCCACAGTCTCTACGCCATCCCAACCTGGAGGCATGCGCATATCCACAAAGGCAACCGCATACGGCCGTTCAGTCTTCATTGCATCTTGTACCATCCGATGTCCCATTTGTCCTTGGTCCGCAGTGTCAACTTCAAACTTTTCAACAACTTGTTGTTCTTCCACATCATCAAACAATTCAGCCCGAACCTCTTGGAGCAACGAGGTGTCCAATGATCGCTCAAGAATTTTTCGAAAATCATCGTGGATCGCCACATTATCATCAATCACCAAAATACGCCGGTTACCTTGCTCCTTCTCCATTACCGTTCTCCCTCCGTGTGAATAACTGGCAAATCAAGAGTAAATATTGCTCCCTGCATTGGACCGTCACTCCACACCCGCAGCGATCCAGCAAGCTCTTTGGCCGCTACAGCGCTGGCATGAAGATTCGGCAACAGGTCTGATTGCTCCCCCGAAACCTGCGGAGAAAACACCCGCGTGAGACAATCCAGAGGAATTCCGCTTCCAGTATCAGCGACCTGCAAGCGGACAAACCCTTCGCGGTCCGGGCAGGGCAACACAGATAGGGTGAGGCGATGGGTCCGGTCGGTTATCTTCCGCATTTCATTAATCGCGTTCCGGATCAAATGCACCACAATACTGAGGAGCTTGGATACCTCCAGAATACCTTCGCCAATTTTTTGATACTCCCGACACACTTGAACCCCCATCCGATCCAATTCTCCCTGATGGGTAGCCAAGGCCTCGTCCATAATCGTGGCAAACTGAACGGAATCTTTAAATCCTCCGACCCGAAGGGGTGCTTGCCCAACCGTCAGAAAATATTCCAATTGTTCGAGGTGATAATTAAGTGTGGTCAATTCTGTCAGAGTGTCGAGGTGGTTCTGTGCCAACTCCTCACCCAACTGCCCCAAAAAATGTGGAATCTTTTTCCCTTTGGGATCCTGAGTGAGGTACCTCCCATATTCATGGCTATTGGCCTCCAACATATCTGCAACCCGCCCTACATCTGCCACATGAAATTCCCGAAGCCGATGGTTAATGAGCCCGGCAGACACATGTATGCTATTCAAAACATTCCGCATTCGATGGAATATCGGCTCTCCCACTGTTTCCATTTGTTCTTCCGAAACCACTGATATTTTCGTCTGAGTCGCCATTGCGAAAATTTCCGTCGAAATCCCTTTACCGAGATGGCGTTTCTACTTCTATGGTAAAATCGGTCGATTCTAGAGCGTTTGCGCGAATCCCGGTTATAAAATCGGAAGGGAACGTAGCAAAACATCTAAACCAAATTCTTGGCGCGGCATATGGAAATGAATCGGCTGTATGCAAAAGAACCTTAAGAGCCTTGGAAACAGAATTCGCATGTCCATGCATCCCGAGAACTACCGGATTTTCAAAACAAAAAGGCCAGTTTTTTTTGAGAAAAAGCACGTGCTGCTCCTGTGCGCACTCCTAGAGCAGTAACGGATATCCAAATCATTTAAAACGGAAACCTCTCTTCACGAGAGGTATCGATCGAAACGGCAAGTAGGTACCGAGGGTGACGTCTTTGATCAGTTGATCGGCCTTCATGGTTCGAACCATGATTTCACCAATTTCCTAAAAATTCAAAAATATGGACAAAAAATGATTGACGGGGAAAAATGGCTCCTACAAGATTAACTCACTTGGTTGTCTCGCTATCCCAAATACGACTCACCCCCTTTTGAGTTCTCATGGCCGTCTCAATGCGTTCATACTGGGAAATAATACAACCCATGCTCCCATTCAATTATCGGGGCCTCAGGGTATACCCGGATTCTTCAGCCCTTGGAGTCCTAGTCAGGTCAACAACTAAGAAATAGTTTTGGTTTCGTTATGTGGCATATTTGTTTAATATCTTCTTGGGCTCAAGGACAAAAGAAGCAAACACCAATACTCACACCTCGTAATCCCGGTGACTGAATCTTCCTCAGCCTCCCCACTACCCGCAGGTCAATCCGCAGCTCTCCGCGGACTGCTCGTCGCCCAATTTTTTGGAGCCTTTAATGATAATGCCTGGAAACTCATTGTCGCCCTCCTGGCTATTAAGCAAGTCGGCGCCTCAATAGGTGCCTCTGGGCCGGATTTCGAAGCTGCCTCACAGACAACCACCACGCAAGCTTTTGTCATCTTTACCCTTCCCCTGATGGTGGTTTCGGCATTTGCCGGAGTCTTTTCCGATCGGTTCAGTAAGCGATCCGTCATCGTCGTCATGAAAGCCGTAGAAGTCTTATTGATGGGAGCCGGTACCGCTGCCCTTTTCTGGAATCCGCTGGGTGGAGTCCTCCCCCTCCTGGTACTAGCCGCAATGGGTGCACAAAGCGCCCTTTTTAGTCCTTCCAAATATGGAATTCTCCCTGAACTCCTGCCTCACCATCGCCTGTCGTGGGGAAATGGTCAACTTGAGATGTGGACCTTCATCGCCATCATTGCAGGGACCGCATTGGCGGGTCCCTTGCTGGACCTCTCCGGTCAAAACCCATGGCTAACAGGATTAGTGCTTATGGTGTGCTCGGGAATAGGTTTATGGTCTTCATTGTTTATACCCACAGTCCCACGGGCTCGCCTTGAGGGCGGAGTGCGAGAAACCTGGAAGGCAGCCATTGAAGCCCTTCGGTTAGATCGAGTCTTGAAATTGGGCATCCTGGGGGCCATGGCATTTTGGACGTTGGCCAGTTTGGTTGGGCAAGATGTGTTGATCTACGCAAAAGCCGTCCTTCAATTATCTGATTCTCTTTCAGGGCTACCCCTGGCAGCCTTCGGTGTCGGAGTTGGCATTGGCTCCCTGTTGGTCGGAAAACTCTCCGCGGCAAAAGTGGAATTAGGCTACCTTCCCTTGGGAGGCACCGGAATAACCGTCAGTCTTTTCGCCTTAGGGTTTGGGGAGCCACAGTTAGGAGGAACCCTTCTGGCCATGGGATGCTTAGGCCTCGCCAGCGGATTTGTGGTAGTTCCACTTAACGCACTCATTCAATGGCGATCCCCGGCTGATCGACGAGGGGCCGTGATTGCCTTTGCCAATACCCTGGTCTTTGGAGGGGTCTTGCTGGGATCTCTAGGATCAGGATTCCTGTCAAAGATCGGGTTTAGCGCCAGCAACATCTTTCTCGTATCAGGCATCGGGAGCGCAACTCTAACCATTTGGGCGCTTCGGGTGCTCCCCGAAATGTTTATTCGATTGATGTTAATCTTGTTCACCCACACCATTTACCGACTCACCATCACCGGACGGGATCGTATTCCGCAAGAAGGCGGGGGACTTCTAGTGCCCAACCATGTCTCCTTCGTTGACGGACTGCTCCTACTCGCCACTACCGATCGCCCTATTCGATTTCTCGTCGACCAACATTATTATGACCATCGCCTGCTCCATCCCTTTGCCAAAATCATGGGGGTCATTCCAATTTCCTCGAACGGATCTCCCAGAAAAATTTTACATGCATTACGGCAAGCAGGACAGAGTCTCGATCGAGGCGAACTGGTCTGCATTTTTCCAGAAGGCCAAATTACCCGTACCGGCAACCTCTTACCCTTCCGGTCGGGATTCACCCGTATCGTCAAAGGCCGGAATGTCCCCATTATTCCCATCAACATCGACCGTATCTGGGGGAGTATCTTCAGTTTCATTGGTGGACGATTTTTAGCAAAATGGCCGACCTGCTTTCCCTATCCCATCACGCTCTCTATCGGCGACCCCCTTCCCTCAGCCACATCTGCTGAAGAGGTACGGCAAGCCGTTCAAGAATTAGGAGAAGCCGCATGGCGCCTACGAAAACCCAGCCGACGCCCTCTCCATCACAGTTTTGTATGGTCCATGCGGAAACACCCTTTTCGCCTCATGTTTGGAGATGCGACTACACCTCGCGTGTCCTGCTTCAAGGCGCTGACAGGCGCTATCGCCTTGGCAAGAGCACTCAGACCATGCTGGGAAGGGCAACACACGATTGGAATTCTGCTGCCTCCGAGTGTGGGCGGCGCACTCGCCAATGTGGCTGCAACTCTTTCGGGCAAAACCACCGTCAATTTGAATTACACTCTTGGGATACAAGGATTGGAATCTGCCGCCAAACAAGCCGGATTAATGACAGTTCTCACCAGTCGCATCTTCTTGAAAAAAGCCAAAGTCGAATTTCCCGCTTACCTTACTCCCATCTGGATCGAGGAAATTCGAAACACGATTAATATACAGGCTCAACTCACCGCAGCCTTGTTAGCACTCTTCGCACCAATCCGGATGTTGGAACGTCACTGTGGGGTCATAAAACATCCCACCATTGATGATATCGCCACCATTATTTTTAGTAGCGGAAGCACGGGAGAACCTAAAGGCGTCCTGCTGAGTCATTTCAACCTTGACTCAAACGTGGAAGGTATTGCCCAAGTCCTTCACCTGGATCACAATGACCGGCTTTTGGGGATTTTGCCGTTTTTTCATTCATTCGGATATCTGACAACACTGTGGTTTCCACTCATCCATGGAGCCGGCGTGATCTACCATCCCTCTCCCATGGATGCCGGGCCTATTGGAGACCTAATCCACCAGCATCGAATCACCATTTTATTAACCACCCCGACTTTCCTGCAATTATATCTTCGCCGCTGCACCCCTGAACAATTCGGTTCGCTCCGGATCGTACTCACAGGCGCAGAAAAATTACCCGACAGGCTTGTGATCGCATTCGAAGAACGATTCGGCATTCGTCCCATTGAAGGATATGGCGTCACCGAATGTGCGCCGGTGATTGCGGTCAATTGTCCAGATTTTCGAGCTTCGGGATTTTTCCAATCCGCCTCTCGGCGGGGAACGGTCGGACAACCAATTCCAGGCGTATCTGTCAAAATCATTGACCCTGAAACCGAGCAACCGTTGCCAATCGGCACCCCAGGTATGCTTTTAGTCAAAGGGCCAAACGTGATGGAAGGGTATTTAGGCCGTGATGATTTGACTGCAAAAGTGATACGACAGGGATGGTACACGACAGAAGATATTGCCGCCTTGGATGAGGACGGGTTCATTACGATTACCGATCGCCTTTCCCGGTTTTCCAAAATCGGTGGCGAGATGATCCCTCATGGACGGGTTGAGAATGCGTTACTGGAAGCGGGAAACGCCGAAACCATGGCCTTGGCAGTCACCGCCGTACCTGATGAACGGAAAGGAGAGCAGCTGGTTGTCTTACACACCCTCGAAGAATCAGTCATACCGGAAATTTTAGAAAAGGTTACCACCCTTGGCCTGCCTAACCTTTTTATTCCCAAACGGGAAAATTTCATCAAAGTGGATCACCTCCCTGTTTTGGGAACGGGAAAGCTGGACTTGCGCACATTAAAACAACTGGCACTTGAAAAATTATCAAAAAGACAACTTCCTTAAAACCAGGCAGTGAATGTGCTCCAAATTGACTTCGTTTTCAGCTAGCTCACGGTCATACAGAGGCCCTGATCAAGAAGAACCTGTAGAGCAAGCTCAAATAAGGTTGAAATATAGTTCGTTGCCGCACAAACTTCCGACCATACCGGTCGAAGAAGTTTGCAGTATCCTTGAGAGCCCCTTCTAAAACTGTAGGAATAGCCCGCTCAACCCACGCGTTTTTCAACAAGAATGAAATCAATCGCCTTCGAATGTTTCAACTTCTTCTCAGCCTAATTAGAAGCAACAATTCGAAACCTCACGTCGTCAGCCACGTTATAAGCCGAAGCTACGTCTCCCACAAATAAACCACAACGATAGAGTCCAGGTTGCCAGCCTCCTTCCGGTGGAATTTTGAACCGAAAGTATCCGGATTGATCATTCATGCTCATGATGACCCGGTCCTGGACTAACGCGGCCTGACTTGACAAAATCTCAGACCTTTCAAGAAAGCATTTAGCCGTTAAGGTAATTTCATCGTAGGAAGGTGTGACTAAGCCAAACACCACATATATTTCTGGTTGAGTCACAGGAAAAGTGTCTCCCGGATCAATGGGAATAAATTCATGAGATCCCATAAGCAGATCATCACGGATCACCATCTCTGCGCTAATGGCGAATCGGAACCAACTGAAATCCGCGTCACGCCCCATTAGGGATGCTCGGGAATGAACCGGTTCCAAACCCTCTAGACTTCTTGTTGACAATTCCTTAGATTGAACCGACGGCGGATCAGGGCTTACTGAACTGGGAACTATTGTGGACTTTTGGGAACTGGGAAGATGCGTCCGTACCTTCTCCAACCATTGTTTCACCTTTTCCATATCGAGAACTGGAGCCCCGGCAACGGTCGGAGCACCATCGGTACTTTCCTGGCTCTCCTCTGAAGTAACTTTTGGTCCAGATCCTATCTCCTGAAGTAATTCAAAATGCATCAACGCTTCAGGCCATCGTTCCAATTCCACCAGGCACTGACCGATACGAAAAATAGAGTCCAAATACACCTCATTGGACACACCATGATCAACCC
This sequence comes from Nitrospirales bacterium, assembly GCA_021604105.1. Classification (GTDB taxonomy): domain Bacteria; phylum Nitrospirota; class Nitrospiria; order Nitrospirales; family UBA8639; genus Nitrospira_E. Next base: position 48,744 of record BQIW01000004.1, read on the forward strand.
CCTTTTGGAGAAAGTCGATGGCTTCCTGATAGCGATTCAATTCCATTAACGTCTGTCCGAGTTCATAAGCCGCTTGATGATCGGAAGGTCTGAGAATGAGCACTTGTCGAAATACCTGCTCGGCTTCCTCATATCTCCCGGCCGTAAAGAGTTTCCAGGCCTTATTACGAATCAACGCCCATTGCTTAAGATCTGCCCCGGTGCCCTCAGGGGTAAAAATTGGTTGAAACCGTCGCCCTCTCTCTTTAGTGGCCCCATACACCACCATTAACAAATTGCGAGCAGCGGCTTCGACCGGAGAACCTTTTGGAACATTTTGCAATACCCCTTCCACTTCTTTTCTGGCCCCTTCATAATCCAAAACATCAAAAAGTGCGCGCCCCAAAGACAATCGCCATCCCGGCATATCCGGAGCCAGGAGGACCGCTTGGCGATATGATTCAAGTGACTCCTCTAAACGATCAAGTTTCCGTAGTTCTTGTGCTAAACGCAGATGAACCAGGGGATTATGAGATGATCTTTGGGCGATACCCCTCAGCTCGGTAATGGCCAAATCTCCCTCCCCTATCCGAGTCAATACGCTCCATTTTGCCCAACGAACTCCCAACAAATCAGGATCACGTTCAAGTATGTCATCATAGACTTCTAAGGCTTCCTGGTTCCTGCGGATTGTTGTCAGAATGTTTCCTCGTAGTTTTTGGAAATTTGCATTTAGGGGAAAATGGGAAATTTGCTGGTCAAGTATTTCTAAGGCTTGATTGGCGGATCCGTTCATCCACGCGGACCTTGCCTGATGGATCAACTCCTCTTCCGCCTTCATTCCCTCCTCATAGGCAAACACCAAGGTTCCGACAAAAAGAACCATAAGAAGCATCAACCCGTGAATGGCTCCTGTATTCTGTGGAAATCGAGCCCAGACACTATGTGCATTGATTGGCTGTCGCATATATGGGAGACGGTCGAATCTACTTCACCATAACCATTGGTGAAAAAATCTGAATAAATATTTAGGAAGGCACCCGAAAATTCTTTGGTATAACCCATTCTACCATGCGGAAGCACGCCCTCGGACCAAGCCCAACGCCAAGTTGATCACGTAAACCAAAAATTATTGTAGATGAGGAATTTCGCGCTGTCGAGCGCTATTGGAAGGGGATAGATGAGGACAACCCGATTCCCGGGTTGTCCTTAGAAGAGCAGAATGAAATTACCATAAGGAGGATTTGGCCCTTGATCGATTCCGCGATTCGGTTGAAGTCCTTTTGGTCATGACCGCCGTTTGTGAAAGATCATAATCCTGGAACGCCTCATTCCGTTTGTTCGCCATTGCAGAGGAAATCCCTAGATAAACCCTTCTGGCAGATTCGGATAATTTCGGGTCGAACGGTGCCCCTCGAAACGCTGCTTCGGCCGCCTTCCGTTCATCATAAGTCAATGATCGATTCTTTTTTTGCATAACTCCTCCGTATTCATGGTTATGAATATACCAATCACTAATGTACCAAAGGTCGTGGTTCTTTTTCGGCCTGAATCCGTTTTCCACAATTCAAGCAAGCAAAGTACATAAGACTTAATCCAACCTCTAAATCCACAGCGCGCTCTAGGACCATCGATCCCTGACATTTTTCACATATTTTCATAATGTCCCTCAAATAATAAGTGTCCCTGTTCTTAGCTTCGGTTAAGCAATCCATGTGCCTCTCCACCCAATTCACCAGACAACCACTATTTCCATAAAATTTAAACGAACAGGGGCGATCGAAGTGTTGGAACGCTACAATAGTCTAGATCGACAAATGCCCAGAGTTAAATCCATTGACAGATGTCTTCAGTCGACCTTGGACAGTAGGGCGAGATCATGTGCTTTCAGAGCAAGTTGGTTAGAGTTGTATGGTGACAAATCTGTCAAAGATCCTGACATAAGCCACCACACTCTACATAAAGGATCGAAGATTTTTCTCTAGCTAGATAGCCTGAATTCAGAAGAAGGTAAGCTAAATTCCAAACGATTTAGGTTCGGACCGGAAATGAAATGGAAGCTATGAGACTCTATTATCTCAAAGCAGATTACCAACACTCTTGGGGAAAGAGGTAAAAAGCGGAATCTCTTCGACCTATACCTTTAAAAGCTTGTCCGATAGGTTGTTGGCTGGAGCCGGCGAGTGGGATTGAACCACCGACCTGCTGATTACGAATCAGCTGCTCTACCACTGAGCTACGCCGGCTCATATTGCAAGGAATCAAGTCGCGAAAGACAGAACGCACTGGTGCACGAGTTTGGTAGGCTTTCTTTGTAGTCGTTTATACCTCTCGTCACTTAGTAACGTCAACTTCAAAAGATTATGGCTCTTTTCGAAAAATGGATGATTTTAGTCGAGCATCGGTAGGTTCCGCCCATATATCCTCTCCTCACCCTCTCCATTGACAAGCCCGCAGGTATATTTTAGTTTCTTGAGTTATCCTTTTCTCACCATCCATAAGAGGGCGACAGGTGGCTGATCGGGTAAAACACATAGTTAGAGGAATCGGGCTTTTGATCGGCTTGGCAGGGGCACCTCTGTTGGCACAGGCTGACTTTGTTGTAAAGACTGTTGTGTTATCCAAAGAAGTGAACAAGAGAGACCCACAGGGAAAATTTCTCCCTCCCGCCTATTGCGAAAAAGATAAAAACGGGCATGCGGCCATTCCAGTGGTTCAAACTTCACAAACATCCCAAGTGATATTTTGGACTAAAATCGAAGCAACCACAACAGGAATGATTCGTCACAGTTGGCATCTCAAAACCGACGGAACATGGACCAAAATTTCAGAAGTGGATATTCCCATTCGACCTTCTCCAGGCTATCGCATGTGGAGCATGAAATCATTACATCCGGATTTACACACCGGCGAATGGATGATCGTGGTTGCCCCTTCAAAAGAACCGAATCGAATCCTCTGTATCGCACGATTTACGGTGAAATAACCCTTTAGGATTTTCTGAGCCCTGGCAATCACATTTGCATGAACGAGAACTCAGGAGTTATTTGCTCCGATCAGGCGGATTAATCAATTTTCATGTCACCCCACGCATTTCACTTATTCTTTTAGCCATCCCTCTATCCCTTCTATGCCTCCTTCCGTCGCATTTGCCAATTTAATCCGGTTGTTTAATCAAACAGGAACACTACTGCTACTCTTCCCGACGCTTTGGTCCCTATTTCTCGCTTCAGAGGGTTTCCCCAGCCTTAAACTCCTTTTGATTTTTATTGTGGGATCATTTCTCATGCGTAGTGCAGGAGTGATTATGAATGACCTGGCTGACCGGTCATTCGATCGGGAAGTTCAACGAACACAGCATCGCCCCCTCGCCTCCGGCCAATTAACGCCTTCCCAAGCCCTAGCATTTCTAGGCGTCTTGCTTGGATTCGCAGCCTTCCTGTTATGGTTCTTGAATCCCCTGACCATTTTGTTGAGTCCTATAGCATTGCTGCTTGCAGGGGGATATCCCTTCTGCAAGCGTTTCATCCATGTTCCCCAATTAGTTTTGGGGTTGGCATTTGGGTGGGGTGGCGTCTTAGCCTGGGCCGCTGTTCGCAACGAATTGAATCAGTCGACCTGGGTTCTTTTTGCAGCAACGGTGTGTTGGGCGATAGTCTATGATACGATTTACGCTATACAGGATAAGGATGATGACCAAAGGATTGGAGTCAAATCCACCGCTATTCTCTTTGGATCGTTCACCTGGCTTGGGGTGGGAATTTCCGGTTTAGGCATGTTGGGATGCTTAGCCTTGGTCGGCAAGATCAATCATCTTGGAATTGCATATTCTGTTACCCTAATGGGAGTAGCTGTCATATTAGGGTATCAAGTCCTACTTCTCCGCTCGAAGATTTCAGGAGAAAAAGCCTTTTCCTTATTCAAACAACATATCTGGATTGGGATTCTTATTTTAGGAGGAATATTGATGGGGCTTCCATAAGTACCCTATTTTAGGAAGGACTACAAACCAACCGTTTCTTTAGCACTTACGACCTATCAGTGGTTGCAGGTTCCTAATTGAGAGTAGTTCCCTGTGGGAGGGCCATCTTAGACTAATTGTTAGCCTAAAAACTCATCGCAAGAAGAGAAAGGATCGCTGGGAAACTATTCTGAGGACAAACGCTGATTTTCAGGTTTTGGGGCTTGGAGCGTCTCTAGATAATACGTGAGAGCCTTCCCATCTTTTTCTGAAATCCCCAAATTCGGCATCCTGGTATGTTTTTTCATAGATTGAGGATATAAAATCCATCGATAGACCCATGTAGGATTGAGGCGAAAACCTGCTCGATCCAATGCAGGTCCAACCACACCACCTACATCATTGAGACTGTGACACCCCTGACATCCGTATTTATAATTATATAACTGCTCTCCCAGTTTGGCTTGGACCGCACGTTCTTCTTCAGCTATGGAAAGATCAGGGCGTGGGACTTGTGGTTTTTTCGGTCTCTTTAAAAAATTATCAACGGCGGCTTTTGCCGTTTCATATTTTTCATTGGCGGCAAGAAAAACTTCTTCTTCAGGTATTGTCACTTCTTTGGGTTCGTAACTTTCAAGCTGCTCATCAGTCAACGTTTCTTCATAGGCTGCTTGCGCGGCCTCTGCTTTTTGGGTAGCCGCCTCAAAGGCGGCCTTTGCGGTTTCCATCTCTTGCTGTGCTGCCTGGAACACCTCTTCTAATTCTTTCTTTCTGGTTTCCAAATCATAGCTCAGCGACATCCCATGAAGGGTTCGAACGTATCCCACAATTGACCAGATTTCTTCCTCCGATAACGTATATTTAAATGTCGGCATGGTGGCTACTGCAAAATAATCCATATCATCAATGACTTTTTGATCCGTCGTATCTTTCATGTCCCGGTAAATGGTATGGAAAATTTCCTCGTCACTGAAAGTGGACATTTCGGAAGTGGACGCCAGATTTTTAGGTCTGGGGTCTGACATCCGCTCCCAATTGAATCCTTCTCCCTGCTGACCCGTCTCCCCATGGCAATGACTACAATAGTGGTTATAGAGCTTTCGACCCTTCGCCGTTCTCTCATCCTCAAAAAGGGCACAGCCAGAAAATAGCGTGAAAGTTATTCCGAGGACGGCCAACCCGATGACTGTCATATCGCGACCGCCTCCCGCTACCCGTTTCATACCGCTTGCCCCTTTCTCAGTTTTCTAACTATCACCAATTCAAAGGCCGTTGCGAGCACTAACCCCAAAATGACCCAACCAAAAATGGAATTATCTGCACTCGGTTCGGCACGAATATACCACCAAGTGGAAACGGCTTTCTGACCCCCTTTTTCCTTTACCAGACCATCCACGACCGCCCCATCCCAAAAAGCAAATGCTACGCTTCTCCATTCGCCTTCCTCCACTTGGACATCCTGATCATCCTCGGTTTTCAATAAACGGGAAAAGACCACTTTCCAGATGCCATTTTCCCAAACACCTTTCGCTTGAATATCCTGGTGGGGTTGGGTTTCCAAGGTCTTAAACCCTTTTGCGCTCATATCAACTGCCTTGCCACTTTCATTTTTCCAATACCAAATGTTTACCGGTCCCCCTTCAACCTGCAACATTTTCTGACCATGCGCGAAATGAGCTGGTTTATCACCAACCATAAATTCAAGTGCGGCGGCATCGGCGGCATCTTCCGCAGGATCGGCATATTCCACGAGAATAGCCATTTCTTGGCCATTATGAACACCTTTAACCTTGACGGACTTCACAGTCACCTCCTGGATTCTAGGAGGCCAATGCACCTGAGGCGCCAGGTTAAATTCAGAACTAGGCACAGAATCCCATTGTGAAGAATTAGGGTCTTCGGACGGCAAGCTACCTTCTAATTGATACAATCGAACCGAGACACTCCCAGGTTCTTCCGAAGCAGGTGGCTCATTGGCAAAAGCTGACGAAAATCCCAGGACCCCGAACAGCCCAATAAGGGATAAAGTCCTGAGGCTTCCTAGTCCGTTCAACATGTCATTTTCTCCACTCATTCATCCACAACATAATTGGCCTGACTATTCTTCTTCTTCCCAAGTCCGAGGGGTTTGGTGTGCCCCATCATATTCACCCATAATAATTTTCCAAATAAACTCCTCTGGCAATTCATCTTCCCATCGAGGCATAGCCGATTTCCACGGCATTCCTTCTACGGGTAAACCCACTCCTCCTTTTTTTATTCTCCAGAACAAATAGGCCTCTTGTAATTGCGCAATAGTTCCCGGATCACTAAAGTTGGCAGGAGGAGGATTAAAGCCAGGGGCCGCCGGACCCTTTCCATCATAATTTGCTCCGTGACAGGGTGAGCAGTAGGCGGCATACAGACCTTTGCCCATCATTATATTCTCAGGTGTTTTGGGATAAGGGTTTGACAAGCCTACAAATTCACCTGGAGGGGCCGGATGAATGGTCCTGTTTTCGGCAGGAGGAAGATCGCTAGGCACCAAACGACTATACGTTTGCCACCCTACCAAAAGCGGGAACATTACCAACACCGCCAATCGGGCCATTTGGCTTGCTCCGGTCTGCCCTTTTCCAGATAAAAATCTGAAGACTGGACCCATCATGGCTTCCAAAGAAGACGCACTCATGGTTCCATAGATCAGAATCCCACTCAAAACAAGGGCCAAATATAGATAAATTAAACTGGCTGGGAGTGGCGCCGTTACTAAGGGAAGAAGAAATTTCAAAAATATGAACATTCCCGCAAGAATGATAGCTCCACTAATGATAGGGCCTTTCATGATGTTCTCCTCATTGTGGCTATTTCTTTAGCGATCCGCCAATTTTTGCGTTTGAGATTTAAGTGGTGAGGTTACCGACGCCACCTTTAACGAAGTGTCCGGTCCTTCCGCAGACTCCATTATATCTTCAACTTTGATACTGATGGGCTCCCCACTCATTTTTTGAAGAAACGCAATAACCGAATAAATTTCCTGCTTGCTTAACCCAATAGGGTCCTGGTCGATGTGTGGCATCTGCGCAGGATATTCTTTTGGAACTCCATCATGTCTGAAGTCTAAATAAATATAGGCTTGAGGCTGAGTTAAACTTTCATAGATAAATTCAGGAGAAAGCTTTGCTCCAATGCCACTTAAATCAGGACACCTGGCCGATTCGCTCGGTCCAATGGAATGGCACAAGGCACATTGTCCCTTGCTAAAAAATATTTTTTGTCCGATAGAGGCCAAATCATCTGGACTTTTGACGCTAGCAAGATCGAAAGTTTCCACTGCCGGAGGCAAGGAGGCCATTTGAGGAACACTCAAGGCAATCAGGCTAAAGACTCCCAACACCATTGCGACGAAACCAAGTACCCGAAGGAACATGCCCTTAATAAACAACAGGATGAGGATACCCACCCCAATGACACACATGCCGATAATCTGCAATAGCGCGACTTCACTCATGTTTCCTCACCCATGCTTTTCAATGATGTATGTCATTGGAGTTTTTCTCTTAATTCCATCCCTATTCAAGCTTTTCCCCTGAACTCGGTGCACCGCCAGCCATCGCCGGAGCGGTGTGGCCAGGGATATCCACGGGCGATCCCTTTGGTGGTTGAGCTTTGGCTTTATCTCCCAAGGTCGCCACCCAAAAAATAAACGCAACGATCAGGCAAAACACAAAGGTATTGAGCGACATAAATGCCGCCGCATACCCTAACGCAGGAGAATAAGCATAATCCGAGGTATCTCTCATAACACCATAAATGTGCCAGTGAACCCGTGATGATGATCGGGCATATCCCATTAATGACATGAGTAAAATTACCATTACCGCATTTAGTACCAAGCTATACCCGGCTCGAATGGGCATTTTCCCCCAGACCATTTCCGTTGTCGTTTTTGCACTTTTCATCAATAAAGCTGTTAATGGGGTGAATGTCACCATGATGAACAGGACAATTAAAACCTGCGCAACCGAGAAATAATTAATCCGGATAATAGCCGGAACAAAATATCCCCAAACCCCAAGAACCACAACAGCAATACCTGCAATCACCAGTAAAGCTCCCATAATAGCCTTGGCAGCTTTGGCCCATCCTGCGGTTTCTTGTTTCCCCGCCCGCCAATACATGATGAAACTCATAAACGTCACGAGGATCATGATATTGGAAACCGTCATTTTTGCGGACATAACCCCGAACACTCCCAACAAGGGATGGTGAGTCCCACCCATTTTTTGGGCTTCCGCCAAGCTCGCCACCAAGGAATGAGGAGTCATCCATACACCAAGGCACAATAGCAAGACGATCAACATCCCCATAACCGGTTTTTTATATTGGCCTTCAGAACCTGGGATTCGATGGGTAATCCCCAGCCAAAAATAATAATTAGCTCCGAGGAAGAGCACCCCGATGAGCATAGCCTGAAGGATAAACAGCCAAGCCAAAAACCCACCCATAAGGGTAATCCCCATTTGTTGGTTGTATTGATAAACTTCCCGCATTAGCCAATATCCGGCAAATGGGAGGGGCAACATACCAAACACCCCAATAAAATTACCCACATACCCCATCCAATCGTAGTGCTCCCGCTCTTCACGCGATACCGCAAGTAAATAGCGGACACCCGCATACGCTCCGACTATAAATCCACCCAGCACCACATTGGCGATCAATCTATGGATATTGACAGGCCACCATGTTGGGTTTTGCATGGCCATCCAAGCTCTCGCCCAAGCATCTCCCTCCCCTACCACCACTGGACTGGCCTGAAAGGTTGCCCATGAGTTGGGGACGATCATGATGCCGAGGGCAAAAAGATTCAAAAGAAACCCTAAAAAAAGATGGAATGTCTTTTTATTTCCCTGCATATAATCCCACCCATACCAATACATATAGAGGGTGGCCGTTTCCAATAAAAAGAGCAGGCAATAGACAAGGAAGGAAGGGAAAAACATATCAGTCAGGTAGGCCATTAACTTTGGATAGAGTCCGATCAGAAGGAACAAAAGGATTCCTCCGAAAAGGGCCGTGGTGGCATAAGCTGATGTAAGGAGCTTCGTAAACTCTTTGGCGAGTTTGTCGTACCGTTGCTCTTTGGTTTTCCATCCAACCAATTCGCATATCCAGGCAAAAATCGGGACACCTAACACAAAGCCAGCCAGCAATAAATGCTGTTGCGCGACCACCCATACCAGGTTTCGGCTACCGATGCCGGGGACATCCCGATATTCCACCGACATAGCCTGAATCTCCGCACCTCCAGCCGCCATAGCTAAAGCCGGGAGAAAGAGAAGGGCCAGAAAACTTCCTAATTTTAGCAATCCAGGCATTCTATTCATTCCTTGCACAATGGTTGCATGTCGCAATTGGCCGGCCGATGTCATTCTGGCCTCCCTTTGATCGTTCATTATATTATTCAAGGCTACTCACCCAGAGGCCGCAATCCCCTCCTAGGGCTTTTCCCCATCCTTTATCGAAGGTTGCTTTCCAGCCTTATTTTCCTGTTCGGCTTTCTGTGATAGGTCGCCCGCTTCTTTTGACGATTCCGAACCTTCAGACTTTTCTTCCTGAAGCTTACTGACCACAAGTTCCGCATTAGCCAGAACTTGCTCCGCTTCATTCATTACCTTCTGTGGCTCAATTTTGACCGCTGTTTTTGTTTCAAAAGTATAGACGTATTCTTCATGTGGGTGTGGTGTCGTCGTAGGCATGAGCACCCAGAAGAGAAATACCAGCACGACTCCCGTCCCAGTAAGTGCTGTTAGGAGGAGAGGTTGATCTGATGGTATACGCAAGCTATCCCAAAAATTTGCCTGTTCTACTGCTGACCCTACTACCGGTTTCCCATTTTTTACAAAGGGTTGAGCCAGCCACCCCAGGCCATACAGCCACCCCAATATACAAAGAATAAGGACAATAGAGGCCACACTCCCCCACATCACCAGTTCAAGACTTATCTGTTCCGCGACTGGAATGACCATTATATTCTCTTTAAAAGATTCAACAATACTGGAAACCACCGACTGAGCCGTTTCCGCTACCGTAGAGACCAGAATCATGATGATCGGTAATGCCACTGCACTAAAGGCTACCCATCGTATCCATAGATGCAGACCAAAGCCTGGCTTCGGATCTACCTTCAACCGGTCAATAAATACTGTTCTTGCGCAAAGACCAAGAGCCCAAATATCCACGGGTATGGAAACAAGCAACAAGAGAAATAACCCGGTACCCTCCCAAGGATGCATATGCGCCGCTAGCAACAACAAGGCGACCACCATCTTTATTGGGAATCCGGTCCAGAATGTAGGCCAAAAAACAAGAAGCCCTAACTTCGTATTTGACATTATGTTTCCAGAGATTAGTCTAAAAAGTGCCGGTTTATAATGGCTGACACGGTAAACACCAGAATAAATACCATAATCACGGTCCAACCAATTAGAGCCACTGGCCGTTTAAATATATTTCGCTCTGAACTTGTATCCAAAAATGGCAGTGCCGCTAAAAACGCCATAAATGCCCCCGGTATGGCCATAGCTCCAAGAAATTGACCAAACTCCCCGCCAAAAATTTTCAATCGAAGCAATTGAAACAAGAACAAGAAATACCACTCTGGCTCAGGGTGATAATCCCCAGGGTCCGGAGTCGCCTGCTCCAGCAATACTACTGGCTCAATGAAGGCAAGGGAACAAATGATTAAAAATACAGTGGCCATGGCCACAATATCTTTCCAGATTTGACGCGGGAAAAAGTAATCCGTTTTGGCTTTAATTTCTTCCGGTGAGCCCCTGAACGGACCTGCCGGCCCAGCCTTTCTAAAAAGGAAAATATGCAGACCGGCCAGCCCTGCCAATGCAGCCGGCAGGACCATAACATGAATAACAAAAAACCGGCTTAGCGTCATTTGCCCGGGAGTGGGACCACCCTTTAGAAATCGAGCCAAAAAATCCCCAACAATTGGAGTTTTATCCATGATTTCTACGCCAACCACCGTTGCCCAGTATGCGCGTTGATCCCATGGGAGAAGATAGCCTGTAAAACCAAAACCCATCACAATGCCAAATAAAGCCAAGCCGACTAACCAGACCAGTTCCCTGGGCTTTTTATACGCCCCCCATAAAAATACTTGGGACATATGCGCGAAGACCATCACGACCATGGCAGAGGAACCCCAAAAATGATAGCTCAGAAGGAACCACCCATAGTCCACTTCGTGGATGATATACTGCGTACTCGCGTAAGCGTGGTCTGTACTGGGGACATAATAGAACATCAACAGTATCCCCGTGACGACTTGAAGAATAAAGATAAATAGCAATACAGAACCAAACGCATAGGCCCAGCGAGAGCCTCCAGGAATTGGCTCATTTAGCATTTTAGCCTGAATATTTTTCAGACCTACCCGCTCATCAACAAACTCAACAACTTTTTCGAATGCGTTTTGTTGACTTGCGACTTGACTGTCTTCCTTCATGCGCCTTTCACCATTCCATCCTAGGCTTTTACAGAAGCCGAATTTGGTTATTAACCCCGGCTTTATACTCAACATCAATGATCTTTACTTCTCCACCGGCATCAACTTGCAGAGGAAGAACATCGAGGGGTCTCGGTGCCGGCCCCTCAATAACCTTTCCAGCTTCATCATAAATACTCAGATGACAAGGGCACAAAAATACCCCATCTGGAAAGTTTTTCGTCCTTCTCCATTTATAGCCACAACCCAAATGGGGACATTTGCCAGAGTATCCTATATAGGGAGAATTTGCTTTGTTGACCCAGATGACATCACCCTTATTATCGTAAAACTTCTTATCATTTCCCTCGTAGACGGCTTGTTGAACGGCCGGAGTTGCTTTGACCACCCAAATATTTTTCTCAATCTGTTGCTCCGGCATAAAGGCTTCTTTAAACCCTCGGGTAAACTTAAATTGGAATCCAATATTCTCTTTATTCACCTTCTTGACATTGCCGACGGTAAACCAGGCATTATCGAAGGGTATAAACATAGGCTTCATCAGATACTTCAACACAGGATACACCAAGGGCAAGGCAATTAACGTCCCAATGGCATGCGTCATGTTGGTAAAAAATGTTCGTCGTGGAACTCCCTGCTCCAATCGAGGAAGAGGAACTAAAATCTCTCCTGGCTCAACATGCAAATGATCCTCCAAGTGCGCAATTTCAACTTCCTTAATCGTAACGTACTGATCTCGCTCCAGTATGGGAAATTGACTGAATTCTTCCGGTGAACACCGAAGGACAACTTCCTCCTCATTCACCACTTCTTGAACTTGGTCAATAGGAACTTGGCGTTCCGCCCCGTGTCTTTCTTGAACGATGACATGGCTAATTTCGTGGGAAAGTGGATCAACAATAATCTTAGAAATCTTCCCGACTTCCGTGTTCGCACACAATGCTTTTGCTGTCAATTTTGGTTGCATAACCAGGGAAAACCTCAGATGATGTGGATTATTTCATTTTTATGGGCTTCGGAGTATCAACTGACTCATCTTTTAACGAAGCAAGAAAGGCAACAAGCGCATCAATTTCCTGTGGGAACATGAGATCTTTATACTTATCAGGCATTTTCCCTTTATTGAAATCCTTATCGAATCCTTCTGCTTTCCAACTCTTTGGATCAATAATTTTTTCTTTCAACTGTTCAACGGTCATAAGATTACCGATATTATCCATAACAGGCCCACGCTTTTTCCCACCTTGCCCATATAGTTTATGGCAGTTATAACATTCTTGTAGTTCCCATTGCTCTTTTCCAAGGGCTACAAGATCGCCGGGAGCTGCTCCACCCCCGCCTGCGCTGGTCTGAACTGCAACCTCGACTTTAGCATCAGCACCTAAAGAACTCAGTTGCTTCGAAATAGCCTTAGCCCGTTCATCCAACTCTTTTGCCCTGGCTATTAATTCCTCGGCCTTCCCTTTCTCTGATTGGGCCCGACGAAGTTTCAGGACTTTTTCAATTTTTCCCTTCTCATCTTCCGGATCAAACTGGGGCAGAATCGATGCCCCTGCGATATAGAGACCAGACAGCAGAAGGTAAAAGACCACCAACGCCCCCACCGCCTTCACGCCTTCCAACCGTTTCATTGCTGGAGCATCTAAAAGGATGAACACCAAAGCCCCTAGTATCGCGTAAAGGAAGAACATGATCTGAAAGACTGGCGGAAAATGAGTGTATTTAGCGCCCACTACCAACAACACCCCAATAATGACCCCCAAGGCGGTCTTCTTCATCACACTCTTGGCAAAACTTTGGTTAGCCATTTGTTTCCTCTTTTTTTAACCTTCTCATTTAGCTTCAACCGGCACTGACGATGCCAATGACGTGGCTGACTTCGGACTGCCAGCTTTCAGCGTGACAAGGATGGCAAAACTCACAACCGCGTAAAACACAATAGTCACCCCCGTAATCCACCATGCCGAGTAGGCTAGAGTCGGTGTAAACGCCTCAGGCGTAAAATCGGGAACGAGGTTATACACATGGTAATATTTTCGAGTTAACGAGCGTACCGTTCCCATGAGCCCCATTGTCCAGATTGAACTAAAGGCTAGGAAAATGAGGACGAACTGGGACGCAAAATCAATTTTCCCCCATACAATCGTCCCTCGCTTAATGGCGCGGTTATATAGCAGATAATTGACCACCGTCAGGAATACGAGAGTAAAGGCTGCAGCATTCTTCGCCGGCATGAGCGCTAATTCGCTCGCCCAGGAAGGCAGTTCGAGTTCCTCGGTGGCCAGCCCTTGAGTCGGAACAAAACCATGCGGGGTCATCCAAATCGCATCAGCAACCACAATCATCAAAAAGCCAACTTTGATCATGGTGAATGCCGACACCGTGAAATTCTTGAGACCAGGAACTTTACCAAGGATCATAGGAAGGACGACTATTATCACTAAGACAATTAACGATTGCCATTCAGGCGGAGGGAACATTTTCCATGTATATCCCATGATGGCTGGCATGAGCAGCACCACCACCGCGACGAATCCTGATATTCGGACCTGTTCAACTCCCTGTATCCGCTTTAAACTCAACCAGATATAATAGTTACTAGCCAAGAAGATAAGTCCGACCATTGCGCCTTGCATTTCAAAGAACATCGATAACTGATCGGCCATCATGTAGGGACAAATCGAGGCATCATAGTCACAAAGCTCATAGGCTAGTAGGTAACCCATAAACGGAAGAAGCAAGAGGGCTCCTACACCAATCATGTTGCCAACAAAGCCCATCCAATCATAATAGGCTCGCTCTTCATCCGTTTTTGATCCCATAAACATATACGCGGCAATTAACCCGGCAATAAATCCGCCAAACGTCACATTTCCGACCAGCCGATGCAGGTTGAGGGGCATCCAGCTGAAATTAGCCATTTTGTCCCAGAGGCTGGCCGTTTGGATAAACTCTACCAAGGATAAATCTCCGGCTGCCTTAGCAGGTGTATTCATAAAGCTAGTCGGTCCGTCAATGACAAAAAGTGTCACCGTTCCAACTATATTCAGTAGGATACCAAGAGCGATGTGTCGTCCTTTCTTCGCTCCCTTCATGGAATCCCATGAATAAAAGTAGGTATACAAAATAATGGTTTCCAGGATAAACAGCAGAGGATAGATGACCGCAAACACCAGGAAAAAATGCTTGATCAACCATGTCGAGAAATCAGGATATGTCCCGAGCAGGACAAATATGAACAAACCTCCGGTTAATGCAGTCATGCTGTATAAAATGACTGTAACCTTAATGACTTCCTTGGCCAGACGGTCATACTTGGGATCGTTATTCTTATACCCAAGCCATTCAGCCACCACGGCAAATATCGGAGCGCCTAAAATAAACGCCGCAAATAAGATGTGAAGTTGAGCGACGACCCACACCGCCGTTCGATTTCCCGAATAGGGAAAATCCACAAGGGGAGCGTCAGGAACCTGTCCAAAGGCCACAGCCCCACCACATAGGCCCAACGCTATAACTATCCATAGACTTCGATTCAGTGTTTTCAAGGGTCCCCGCCCTCCTTATTTTTCATTCAATTCCTGTATTACTCTGCCGCTTTCTCAGCCTCTCCATCAGCTGGAGCCTCGACGGCAGGAGCATCACCTCCAGGTGCTGACCCGGCTGTTCCCGCAGGAACCCATTGCTTTTTCGCAACATCATACTCCATGCCCTTGAGCCCAAAGCTAGCTTCATACGCAATGACTTTCCAGATGGCGTCCTCTGAAAGCTTGCTTTTCCACGCCTTCATTTTTGTCCCTTTAACTCCCTCAGACACCCGCCAATACCATACCGAATCCGAATAAAGTTGCATTTGCTCTGTCCGCCGGAAGTCCCGGGCACCGGCCTTAACGGGTTTCCCATCTTTTCCGTGGCAACTCGCACAATTCACATCAATATTCTGCTGACCGGTAAAAATCGCCTTACCCTCTTCCAGGACCTCTGGATTATTCCAATAGCCAGCCGGCATATGCTTATCCGCATATTCCGGTGGAGCAGGAGGAGGCGGTTGCGGGGGACCTTCGCCACCACCACATGCTGACATCAAAAGGCCCATGACGGCCAAACCACTAACCAAAAGACTTTTTACTGTTTGAAACTCGTTCATTGTTCCCCCTCGTTTACCTGATTCTTGATTTTTCAAATTCCTCATTCCCCACCAAATGCACAGTGTTTCTATGCATAAAAAAACCACAAGTCGCTTCACATTCAATTACTTCTCCAGCTTTTCCTCATTTTTGTTCCCCCCTTACCCTCTTTTTCTCTTTCCTCTGTTTAAAGATCCCATTCATGGTCATTTCCAACAGAACCGTTACCGTGAGGGCCCCAAGCCTGTGACCAACACAGAACGACACGGCAGGGGTTGTTCAAGGTTGCCATAAGGATTAACACTGTCCTTGGATCGGCTGGGTCATACTCCACTCACTGTGTCGACTCCCACTCTCATGATTGAAAATCCCAATGATTTTTCTGGTTTTCATTGTGTAAGTGAAGAACAGGTTTGTAAAATCCATCGCTATCTGCTTTTTCATTCCCCGAAACATCCTCATGAATATCATTCACGAAAACAACTGTGATTCCATGCCATCCCGTCATTTCAACGAATCCAACTTTTGATCAAAAAGCAACAGCTTACCTCATGAAGAGCACATCACACACGGACCGGAAAAATGGACCAACAGGGAAAGAATGGCAACCAGAACGAGGTAGGGTCTTTGCACAATCTGCCCTTACCCTACATCCCTTCAGTGTTCGTAAGTCCTCACATTTCTTTCAATGAAAATACCTTGGCTACCTTTCAAAAATATTTGGGCTGCATAGGTCTCATGGCCCAAAAAAGTTCAGGACTTCTATCACAGTCAGAAGCCAACCGTCAATTATTTCTTCGGTTCTTGCGCGGTGTTTACCACTCACCATGCTTGTGTTGGCAGAAGTTAAACATACCGGTCTATGAGTCGAGAGAAAAAGAAATTTCCCCTTACAACTAGAGTCCGGACAAGAAAAACCTGCTTTGGATTATATGGATGTTTTCAAACGTTGAAGGGATAGCACTGCTTGCGGAAATCGTTTCGTTAAGAGCCTGACTCGGGCTTCTTCCACTTTTGCGCCCAATCCTCCCACGATCGACCAAACGCCGTATCTTGCCCTGAAAATACGATCCCAGCCACCTCTTGGTATGTAACCATACGAGGATGCTGATCTCCTGGCAAAAATAGCTTAATATACGGCTGAGGAGCCTCCTCCTGACGATCAAACACAAAACCTACAACCTGCTCCCCTGTTTGGAGTTGAATCGTCACATCGCCTCGATAATCAAATACTCGATCCATGGCTTCGTGCAATTCTTCCTCATTCGAAGGTTGGAGAACCCGACCTTCCCATGATTGAGGGGTACCTGTTGAGGACTCATCTAAACCCATGATGACCCTTTATTTTCAGCCACACGTTGAGACAATTACCAGAGGACCCGGAATCGAGAAAAGGGAAAAGAAAAAAACAAAGAAGAAGAGGCCTTACACCGCATTAGGAAACAGGGTCGCCCTGACGGTCCCCAAAAACCCACTCCATGAACTGAAGGTATCCTGCACGGCAGAGGCTTCATACCCACAGTGCACCATACAATCACGACATTGTTCATGTCGTCCCGTCCCATAACGCTCCCATTCCGTTTCTTCCATTAATTCCCGAAAAGTGGATACATATCCATCCTGCAATAAATAACAGGGGCGCTGCCATCCGAAAATATTGTATGTGGGATTCCCCCAAGGGGTGCACTCATACTCGCGTTTTCCCATCAGAAATTCAAGGAATAATGGAGACTGATTAAACTGCCACGTACGTTTTCGTTTAGCCAGTAATTGCGCAAATAACGAATGCGTCCGATCACGACTCAAGAAACTATGCTGATCTGGAGCCTTTTCATAACTATACCCTGGAGAGATCATCATGCCTTCTACACCCAGCTCCATCATTTCATCAAAAAATTTCCTGACACGGGCAGGCGCCGCATCATTAAATAAAGTCGTATTGGTCGTCACCCGAAAACCTTTGGCCAAAGCGGCTTTAATGGCTTTCACGGCAACGTCATAGACGCCATCTCGACAAACGGCATGATCATGCTCTTCCTTAAGACCATCCATATGTATGCTAAATGTGAGGTATTTTGAGGGAGTATAGTCCTGTAATTTTCGTTCAAGCAGAATGGCATTCGTACAGAGGTAAACATATTTCTTTCGCTTCACAAGCCCTTCGGCAATGGCTGGCATTTCAGGATGAATCAGAGGCTCCCCTCCAGGAATACTCACAATGGGCGCCCCACATTCATCAGCGGCAGTCCAACATTGCTCAGGTGTCAGACGCCGATTTAAAATATGATCAGGGTATTGGATTTTTCCACACCCTGCACATTCCAGATTGCAACGAAAGAGGGGTTCTAGCATGAGTACGAGGGGATATCGCTTCACACCCCGTAAGTGCTTTGAGAGGGCATAATGAGCTACGGTATACATTTGAGACACAGGTACCGACATGGTTATTTTACTCCCTGTAGATTTTCACCACACTTCAAGAGCCTTTACTCCAATTCCCTGACATAAATCCTAATTCCAAGGCCCGGCTTAAGCGGAATAATGGAGGCGCCGAGCGGGTTCGAACCGCTGAATCGCAGTTTTGCAGACTGCTCCCTTAGCCACTTGGGTACGGCGCCTTTACGGGGTCATTATAAGAAGTCTATTTTATCTTGTACAAGAGAATGCCTGGCTTTCTTTTTCTTCAGTCCTCAATAGGCTGGAATTATTACTGCCGAGGCAATACGGGAAGCTCTTTGGAGATAGATCGTATCGGGCTTAAGGAAAGATCTTCCATTGGGGAATGATGAATGGAAATGCCATCAGGCGTCTCATGAATATTGTTGACGCTCGGGGATTGATCACCCTGCTCTTTGGCCATCAACTCCACTTCCTCAACCAAAGTTTGAAGGAGCTCTTCAGATGGCACACGCTTGTATAATTTCCCTTTTTTAAACAGAATTCCTACGCCTTGGCCCCCGGCAATTCCAATATCAGCTTCTTTCCCTTCCCCAATTCCGTTCACGACACAACCTAAGACGGATACGGTGATTGGGGTGGTGATATGTCCCAGTCGATGCTCTAATTCGCTAGCCATTTTTACCACATCAATTTCCACTCGCCCACATGTCGGACAAGCAATCACATTCACTCCACGATGACGGAGCTCCAACGATTTCAGGATTTCAAATCCAACCTTGACTTCTTCCACCGGATCGGCCGCTAAAGAGACCCGAAGAGTATCGCCGATACCCTGAGAAAGCAGCCAACCTAACCCAATCGCTGATTTTACCGCACCGGTCATCACGGTTCCTGCTTCAGTAATGCCGATATGCAATGGATAATTAGCTTGCTGAGCAAACAACCAATAGGCATCCATCGCCATATGCACATCAGAGGCCTTCAGGGACACCTTCATATTGGTAAACCCAACATCCTCCAACGCATGAACAGCATTCAACGCCGACTCGGCAAGTGCTTCTGCCGTGGGATAGCCGTATTTTTCAAGAAGATGCTTCTCTAAGGATCCCCCATTCACCCCAATTCTGAGTGGAATGCCGTTGTCATTGACCGCCTGAATCACCTCTTCGGTCTTCCACCAGGGCCCAATATTCCCTGGATTAATACGGACACAATCCACAACCTTAGCGGCTTTTAGAGCAAGACGATGGTCAAAATGGATATCCGCAATTAACGGTGTGGTCATTTGGGATTTAATTTTGGGAAGCGCATCAGCCGCTTCCATATCGGGCACGGCTACCCTAATTAATTCACATCCAGCTTTCTCTAACCGGTGAATTTGCTCCAAAGTTCCAGCCACGTCCCTCGGATGAGGAATCGTCATAGACTGGACGGAAATGGGGGCATCGCCCCCAATTTTAACCGGCCCAACCTGGATTTGTTTGGTTTTTCGTCGAGAAATATACACGAGAATAAACTAACGTATCACTGCTTGCAGGGAAACCCGATCATGCAACGCCTTTGCCTGATCATAAATCCCATCTGCCGTGAGGCCATACTTTTCCCGGAGCAAATCCTGAGGCCCTTGCTCAATGTACCAATCTGGCAATCCGAGCACTTTAGTCGGCATACTCCAACATTCTTCCTCGGATAAAAACTCTAGTACAGCTGATCCAAACCCGCCCATTCGGCACCCCTCTTCAACTGTAATCAAGCATTTCACTTTTTTGGCAATTTCTCGAATAAGGGTTTTATCTAGAGGCTTCACAAACCGTGCATTAATAACAGCCACCGACACGCCTTCTTCTTGTAACCGCTCAGCCGCTTTCATCGCCTCCGAAACCATCACACCAATTGCAATAATCGCCACGTCTTGCCCATCAGACAACAGCTCACCCTGGCCGATTGAAAGAGGAATCGGCTGAGAATCTAAAGGCACCCCCAAGCTACTGCCGCGAGGATATCGAACCGAAACCGGACCATCATGCACCAATCCAGTTTGGACCATATGTTGAAGTTCATTTTCATCTTTTGGGGCCATAATTACCATATTGGGAACATGGCGCAGAAACGCAAAATCAAACGCCCCATGATGGGTCGTTCCATCTTCGGCCACCAATCCTCCCCGATCAATGCAAAAGGTCACGGGAAGATTTTGGGTTGCCACATCATGCACAACCTGGTCGTAGGCCCGTTGAAGAAAGGTCGAATACATACAGATAACCGGCCTCATATTATCTGCGGCGAGGCCGGCCGCATACGTCACTGCATGCTGCTCAGCAATCCCGACATCAATCAAACGGGAGGGAAACTCTTTTTCAAACTCAGACATTCCCGTTCCCTCACACATCGCAGCCGTAATGACCACCACCCGACTATCTTTTTTGGCTTGACGAATCAGTGTTTTAGCAGCGATAGAACTATATGATGGGTGACCGGGCTTTTTCATTGGTTGCCCAGTCTTCGAATCAAATGGTGAGCAGGCATGAAACCAAACCGGATTTTTCATGGCCGGCTGAAAGCCTAATCCTTTTTTGGTAATCACATGCAGGAGAGTTGGCCCTTTTAATTTCAAAACATTCTCCAACGTCGGAAGTAAATGCTCAAAATTGTGCCCATCAATTGGACCTACATATCGAAACCCTAATTCTTCAAATAGCAAACCGGGCAACAGGAAACCTTTGGCCAGCTCTTCGGCCCGAATCGCCATTCGCTTGACGGGTTCTCCAATTTGGGGAATGGTTTCCAGAAGTTGGGAGGTTTCCTCACGAAGTCTTGTGTAGAACTCACCGGTAAAGGTCCGATTAAGATAGGCGGAAATAGCCCCGACATTTCTGGAAATTGACATTTGGTTATCATTCAGGATCACCACACAATCCCGCCCCATATCTCCGGCATGCTGCAACCCTTCCAATGTCATACCAGCTGTGAGGGCCCCGTCTCCTACGACGCAAACTACCTTATTGGACTTCCCTAATTGCTCACGAGCTTCCACAAACCCTACGGCAGCGGACACCCCGGTTCCGGCATGTCCGGCATTAAACGTGTCATAGATGCTTTCTTCTCGTTTACAAAATCCGCTTATTCCCCCAAATTGGCGAACCGTATGAAATTGTTCACGACGACCCGTTAATAATTTATGTGTGTAAGCCTGATTACTGGTATCCCAAACGATTTTATCGTCTGGCGTATTCAATAAATACTGCAAAGCCACCGTCAACTCCACCACACCTAAATTGGAAGCTAAATGTCCGCCCACATGGGAGATCACTTCTATAATGAGTTCCCGAATTTCCTGACAAAGCTCAGGAAATTGGTCTCGAGAAAGTTGCTTTAAATCTGCTGGACTTTCAATCCTTTTTAGCAAGGACATTGCGCATCCTTTCTTGAAGAATGTAACGTGATGATAGGGGAATAACTAAAAATGTCCAAAATCCGACATGATCAACCAAAATCTTCCCATAGCTACTATTGCCTGTCAAGCATTTGCCTAACTTTAAGGATGAACATTGGATCGGTCCACTTCACTCCTGACCGAGGATCTCCTGAAGCAAGGCCTGGGCTTCCGGTCGATGAATCCGCTCCCATATCCATCGCTTTTTAAGAGGTGGTGTGTTAACGACCTGCCTCAGCTCCCTCACCGCTTCTAAAGTTTGCTCCTGTTTCAGGTACCATTTTGCAAGATCAAGCCTTGCCGGTGCATATTCACTATCGAGAGAAACCGCCTTCTTCAGGTGATCTCCGGCTACGGTCTGATCCCCTCCAAACATCCAAGGTAATTCCTCATAAATCCGCCCCAGCATATGGTGAGCCTGAACATTTTGCCCATCAAGCTCCAAAACCCGATTCACATGTTCCTTTAATTCCTGAAGCGTTAATGCCGCCGAAACCAAACCCTCCAGCTCCGCGGCACTCCCAATATTGGCGGCATATAAAAAATGGGCATCTGCAGAAGTCTCGCGAAGATCAAGGGCTTTTCTGGCGATACGGGCTCCCTCCTGAAACGCTGCCAACTTCTGCTCCCGATCAACATATACCCCGTAACCCAGATCGAGATACAAACCGGCCATCCGAAGCAAGCGCGCGAGGTCGGCTGAATTGGCAGCCCCTTCCCTCACCAAAGTCTCCAGCTCCCTTTCCAGACTCTGGGGATATTGGTGATGGGTTGAATCCTCCCCCTGCAAAGCCCAAGAAGGGAGAACGTGGATTCCTACCATTAGTGAGAGTAACCCTATACGCATGAATACACTCATATCATTGGATCTTGTCAGGACATGTTTTTTGCAGAACCGATTGAGGATAATCTGCATCAGAAAGGATAGTTGAGGCCGGCAAATACCGCTCCACCTTCCCTACTGTACCCCCAATCCACCCGAGCCATGACGTTGGGACGAACAATGGCCCGGAATCCTACTCCAGGCGTAATTTCCCAATCATGAAATTGACGAAATTCAAAATCCTTATAGGTTCTCCCCATATCTACAAACGGCGTTAATTCACTTTCTATACTGACATTGAACATCTTCACTCCAAATAAATGTATACGTTCTTCCACATTAAATGCCACCATATGTTTATCAATAAACCGGTCTCTCCCATATCCTCTGAGGTTGTCTTCTCCTCCCAATGAACTTTGTTCGTAAAAGGGTATCCCATCGCCGAAACTTAATTGCAGCATCGCTCGTGCCACAAAAATATACCGTTTGGAGGGACTCGGAATCAGGTGCCTGAAATCAAATCCCGACCGAAAATACATCAGATCCTCTTCCTTCCCGGAATCAAAGTTTTGAGCCAATTCTCCAAAAGCTTCAACGCGGGTGCCTGCTGTCGGGGTATTGAGATTGTCTCTGGAATCATATTGAAACACCAGACGGTGGGCCAAGATCGTCGCACCTTTTATTCCCGGATCCCCCGGAAAACGATCCTTAGTATATGGCTCGTCATCTACGCCTCCCGGTTGAATTTCAACATCTCGAAACCTTTGATTAACCGATAATCGCGTCACGTCATTCAAATGGATGCCAAAGTTCCAATGAATTTGAATTTCACGCCCCGTATAGTTTGTTTCATTACCTTTGGGAGTGGTTTGCCCTAAGCCATAAAACCGCTTGGTCGCATTTTTGAAAAACTGCGCTCCCACATCCACAAAGAACAGCCCCTCGATAAACCCAGGGTCTTGGTATCGAAACTTCAGCTTTCGTTCAATTTCCTCGGTATACGAACCGACCGTCTCCATTTGCCTCCCGCCAGACCAATAATGAAAATAGTTCAAGGTTCCCCGGACACCTAAAAATGAATTGTGAATCAGCATCGGGGCAAAGAGAGAGCGAAGGTTTCCTTCCGCATCTGAATTCAATGCTGGCGCAATCAGCCCAAAGTCCTGCCCATCATTTTTGGAAGTAGAAACCGCAGGAACCACAAAAAAAGAATTTTCGGCGAGAACCAGGGAAGAGGGAAGGATAACGCCGCCTAAGGCCAGGCACGACAATGCCAGAGCCAACAAACGAAACGATATCACAAAACCGACTCCTTAGGACGAAGTCCCCAGGTCGGCTTTTGAACGAAGTTTTTCGAGAAGAGCTTCAAACGATGAGGAGTTAATAATCCGGGAAAATTGCCCACGGTAATTTTTCATCAAACTCACTCCATCAATCACCACGTCATACACCCGCCACTCTCCATTTTTTTGCAATAAACGATAGTCCAAGGGTATTTGGACTTTCGGAGACACCACTTTGGTCTGGACTTCAGCAAAATTTCCCTTTTCACGCTCTTTCAGGTACTCCACTTCCTCCCCTGAGTACCCGTCTACATTGCCGACGTATGAATTTGCCAAAAACTGCTGGAATAAAGTCACAAATTCCTGTTGTTGCTCTGGACTTAACTTCTTCCACTGGGAAGCCAGGGTACGTTTGGCCATTTCGGCATAATCGAATCGCTTCCCGATGATTTCTTCAAGCATTGCACGCCGTTCCGTCTGTCTGGCAGGATCTTTCAAGTCTTGATCCCTTAGCACCACAAAAACCTGATCAACAGTTTCCTTGACTGCTCCCGTTGGAGTACCTTCTCCCCACGCTGCAGTCAGACACCCAAAAAAAACTACTATCCAACCAAGAACTATTACTGCAACATTTCTTGAAGAATTTTTAAACTGCAGCAATCGAGGTTCACCGGCTCTCGTGTTCATCCGTAACTCTGGCTTCTTAGTCAATTCCGTTTGCATATTTCCTCCACATCTATTTCACCAAACAAGCGTCACTCAACATTGCCATGGATAAATTGACTAATCACCTGCTCCAGGTCAATCCCAGATTCAGTGTCCACAATTGTCCCGCCAGTCTTTAATCGTTCTCCCGCCCCACCGGGAGATAATTCCATGAATTTTTCTCCGATGATGCCACGAGTCTTTATTGAAGCAATCGCATCGTCAAACACCGTGATCCCATCCTGGATCGCAAGGACCACTTGAGCCCGATCTTCTTTCAGTCCGATTTTTTTTACTCGGCCCACCTCTACTCCGGCAATTTCTACTGAAGCTCCGTTTTTTAACCCGGAAGTGGAAGAAAATTCCGCCTGAAGTTCATAATAATCTCCACCAACCAGCTCAAGCTTTCCCAGCTTGATAGCCAAATACCCAAGGCAGATGACCCCCACTACCACAAATAATCCGACGATAAGTTCAAGTTTTCCACGTTCCATCATAAAAATTAAGATAGGTTAATTGGTGCTTTATTGGGAAAAGGCTCGGGAAGGATGACTCTTATTGCTCCGCGTCATACACTTATCCATTTCATTCCTTAACCCCCTCTCAGGAGCCACGAGTTCAGGCCTGAGCGAGGTGAATGCCATTATTGACCGAAATAAACTCACGAACCACAGGATTGGAAGTCTGTTGAAATTCATCCGAAGGACTCATAGCAATAATCTGCCCATTCTTTAACATAGCAACCCAATCAGAGATAGGGAAGATCTCTGGAATTTCATGACTCACCATAACACCCGTAAACCCAAAGGTTTTATGCATGGCCAATATGAGATCATGAATGGCATGGGCCATCAAGGGATCCAACCCCGTTGTTGGTTCATCAAACAAAATAATTTCCGGCCCCATTACCAGTGCCCTGGCCAATCCTGCACGTTTCTTCATTCCTCCGCTCAGTTCCGCAGGAAATTTATGACCCATCTTGTCCAACCCTACCCTTTCCAGCATCTCTGGCACCCATCGACAAATTTCCTGTTCAGCCATTATGCGTTTTTCTCTCAAGGGGAAGGCGACATTTTCAAATACATTCATGGAATCAAACAAGGCAGCTGATTGAAACAACATAGCAAATTTTTTGCGTATGTCATTCAATTCCTGTTCATTAATTTGCGTAAGGTCCGTCCCATCAATAATGACCCTACCTCGATCCGGCCGAATCAATCCAATGATGTGCTTAAGCATCACACTTTTGCCCTCACCGCTCGGACCGATAATCGTCGTAATTTTACCTTTAGGAATATCGAGAGTGACCCCTTTGAGCACAGCCTGTCCTCCTAAGGTCTTTTCCACCCCGTCCAGCTTTATGACCATCGGCAGACTCGTAGACATACGAAACGTTACATAAGAACCGAGGTTAAAAAATAGTCCCACACCAAAATGAGAACTGCGGCTAAAACCACAGATTCAGTCGTAGCTTTACCTAAACCCTCGGCACTCATTCTCGTGTAATACCCTTTATAGCAGCAGACCCAGCTGATAATCAGGCCAAAACTAACCGACTTTAAAATCCCCCCATAGACATCTTTCCATTCCACCGCAGATTCGATTGAACTCCAATAGGATCCCCCGCTGACTCCGAGCAACTTGACGCCGACCAGATACCCTCCCCAAATTCCCACCACGTCAAACATAGCCACCAACAAGGGAACCGAAAGTAGCGACGCAACAACCTTGGGGGTAATCAAATACTGCAATGAATTGATCGCCATGGTCTCCAATGCGTCAATTTGCTCGGTAATTCGCATAATACCGATTTCTGCAGTCATGGCCGATCCCGCGCGGGCCGTCACCATCAATGACGCTAATACCGGACCTAGCTCCCGGATCATGCTAATCGCCACGGCAGACCCTAGCAACCCTTCAGACCCAAACTTCCTCAGGGAATAGTACCCCTGAAGAGCCAACACCATCCCGGTAAATAACGCCGTTAGAATCACCACAAAAGACGACTTGAAACCCACAAAATGCATTTGCTTGATAATTTGGGCGATTCTCACGGGCGGTCTGAACAACCATCCAAATGTCCGTATCAAGAACACAAACATGGCCCCCATTTCTTCTATCAAGAATAGAGTCCGTTTCCCAATGTGTTGCAAAAATATCATGGAATTTCCACACCAGGTTTATGGGTGGCCATCGAGAGAGTGTGCGCAGAAACAATGGGGAAAAATTTTTCAAAAAAAATAGAAAGTTGGATTCCGGCCTGCCTCGAATTTCGATACAAACGAAAAAACCCCTTCCAAACTCGAGGTGAGGATAACACCTGTCCTACACCTCCAGCCCACCCAAATGGCTTGAGAAACTTATTAAAGTCTACCGGCAAATCATCGTTAATACCATCAGAAATCGCACGAACAATCAGAAAAGGGAACCCGTACTGCTTCGCCACTTCCCCAATGGCTCCACTTTCCATATCTACAGCCATCGCTCCGGTCTGTTCCCCCAACATACGTTTTTGTGAAGCCAGTGTCAGCACTCGATCCGTCGTCACAAACCGGCCACCTTGAAGAAGGCAACTATCCCCCAATGAGACACTTAATGCCGCCTTGACCCACTCAGGATGGCACACAATTCGCTGGAGGGCAGAAACAGACAACATCTCAGTAGACTTTCCCGACAGAACCTCTTGACCGATCACCAAGGATCCAATTGGGGAAGAATTGAGAGCACCGGCAAAACCAGTAGAAATGACGACATCCCATGCTTCGCTCTCTAAAATTTGCCGGGTAACGGTTCCGGCTTTGTCTGGACCTATTCCCGTCTTCACTAACAAGACATGGGGTGAAGGGCCCTGACTCTCTAGTCCGGCATAGCCTGGGCAATCGGCAGACCGCGCACGGGGAATAACCCGGCCAACAGCGTTAAATTCTACACTGGTTGCAGTCAGTATGACGATTCTGGTCAGAGGAGGCTCCTGCCATTACTGGGGAATGGGAAATATGCAAAAGGTGAAGGTGAGCGTTCAGGATCGAAATTTCACAAGCTTGCTCTGGCGTCTGGCCACTTGTGCCGCCTTTCGTAATTGATCGGCCCTTGCTTCCCCGGTCATTTTTACATTCCGGTACATACCCAGAGCCCAGATGGGGAAATACTTAAAATATCCATGATACCGTAAATAAAAAACCCTGGGAAATCCTGTACCCGTATGAAACGGCTCCTCCCAAACACCATTCTCACGTTGATGACGAATGAGCCAATTAACTCCCCGAACAACGCTGATGGAGTCCGATTCTCCAGCTTGAAGGAGCGCCATGAGCGCCCATGCCGTTTGAGATGCCGAACTTTCTCCTCGCCCTGCCTTTTCTACTTCAGCATAGGAATCACACGATTCCCCCCAGCCCCCATCAGAGTTCTGAACGGACTCTAGCCATATGACGGCCTTCTGGATCCATGGCACCGTCATATCAAGGCCTATTGCACGAAGGCCTGAAAGGACACACCATGTCCCATAAATATAATTGACCCCCCATCGGCCATACCAACTTCCGTTTGGCTCTTGCTCCTTGCGTAGGAACTCAATGGCGGGGTTCACGGCAGGGTGAGACTGGTCATATCCTAACGTCCCCAACATTTCCAAACATCGACCGGTTAAATCGGCTGTACTGGGATCCAGGAGAGCCTGATGATCTGCAAAGGGAATCTTATTAAAAATTAGTTTATTGTTATCCTTATCATATGCCCCCCAACCACCATCGGACCCCTGCAACGCCAAAGCCCATCGAAACCCTCGTTGAAGTCCCTCGTCGGTACCGAACAACTCGGCAGGGTTGATCTTGGCTAACCCCGTCACCACAGCCGCGGTATCATCAACATCAGGATACCATTCATTTTCAAATTGGAACGCCCATCCACCAGACCGAGCTTTTGGAGCCGATATAGCCCAATCTCCCACTTTTTGACACTGACGGGCCCGCAACCAGGCATCGGCTCGTTGCAATGACGAATGGTCCAGCGCAAGGCCCCGTTCGATCAGCGCATTAATCGTTAATGCTGTATCCCATACAGGAGAATGACAAGGCTGTAAATGCAGCATAGTGGGCGCTGGGGTATTACCAGGATTTGAGTAAATTTCAAGTGCTTCTATTTCCCTCAACGCTTTTTGAACCAACGGATGATCCGTCGAGTATCCCAGGGCTCGAAGGGCAAAAATCGAATAGACCATTGCTGGGAAAATGGCACCCAATCCTCCTTCTCCATCCATATGTTCAATCATCCAAGACTGGAGACTACTCAAAGCCTTTTTCCGGAGAGCTTTTATGGGATAGGCCTCATATAAACGAAGCAGCCCATCGACCCACACAAAAAAATTCCGCCAGCTTACGAGTGTGGAATCCCGGTGCAACGGTGGTACATGAGCATAGTCCACCTCATGACGAGGCTGAAGGAAAAGTTCATCAATTCCTTGTTCCTTGGAAATTGTGCACATAGGTCGATGGGCAAAAACTATTAAAAGCGGGATAATGACTGCGCGAGACCAATATGAAACAGCATATAAATTAAAATAGAACCATCGTGGGGCTAAGAATATTTCCGGAGGCATACATGGTATCCCGCGCCAATCATATTGCCCGAATAATGCTAAGGTAATTTTGGTGAAAACATTGGCTTGGACGACCCCACCTTTGGCCAGAATTAAATTCCTGGCACGTTCCATTACAGGCTCCTCCAGAGAAACCCCGGACAGCTTAAGCGCAAAATAGGCTTTTACGGTTGCACTGATATCTGCAGGTCCTCCTGAAAAAATCGGCCAACCTCCATCCTCAAGCTGGGCATGAAGTAAATATCTCGTAGCTTTCCGCTCTCGTTCATGATCAACCACACCCAGGAAGTGACGAAGCATTACATACTCAGAGGTAAGAGTCGTATCCGCTTCCAACTCCTCAACCCAATATCCCTGATCAGGGTCTTGGGTGTTCAGTAACCAGTCCTCCCCTTTTTGAAGAGCTGATTCCAGAGCACTCATATGGCCAAGATTGGCTGTTCGTTGGAGGATACGGTCTGGAGAAACCTCCGGATGAAGGTTATGGGAAACCAACTTTAGGGGCGGTGGCTTTGGCTTTACCCGATAGGATCTTAACTTTGGAGGCAGGTTCTCAAAGATATTCCCCGATAACCGAACTAAGAATTGCTTGAGCAACTTCATGCAGCTGTTCTTTCTGAGAGTTAACTTTTAATTATGCAATTTTGGGGGAGTGCTACCAAACAAAAGAGAGATTCAAATGAGAGATTCACAGGACGCAAAAAAGCCCTGGTTAAACAGGGCTTTATAACGAAATGCGGTCAGCCTGTCAAGCAAATACTTCTCCTCCGTGTTTTCCAGAGAATAAGATTTGGATTGAAACGCTCCTTAGGTTGAAAGTAGAACAATACGATCACGGTGATGTTTCACCTGACGAGTTCCGTTCCTCGTATCAAATACCACGGGAGCGTGCTCAACAATCAACTGATAATCAAAAGAAGAGTGTGCGGTCAAAACCAGGGCACAGGCACTGCGCTTTAACAATTCAATATTTATTTGTTGAGACTTATACTCCTTTCCCTGAATATTAAGGGAAGGAGTAAAGGGATCAGAATATTGCAGAGCCGCACCTTCATGTTGCAAAAGTTCCATGACTTTTGTGGCAGGCGATTCACGCGGATCTTCAATGTCGGCTTTATAGGTTACTCCCAGGACTAGAATAGTTGAATCTTTTAAGCATTTCCCTCGTTGATTTAATACCCTCTGAAGTTTATTCATCACGAAATAGGGCATATTTTCGTTAATTTCTCCAGCTAGTTCAATGAACCTCGTATGAACATCATACTCTTTTGACTTCCACGCTAAATAATATGGATCCAGGGGAATGCAATGTCCACCCACTCCAGGGCCAGGATAAAATGGCATAAAACCAAAATTCTTCGTGGCGGCCGCATCAATCACTTCATATACATTGATGTTCATTCGTTCACACAATAAAGTCAGCTCATTCACTAACGCAATGTTCACTGAGCGAAAAACATTTTCAAAGACCTTTGCCATTTCCGCTACCCGTGGAGAGCTGAGAGGAAAGATTTTCACAATGGATTGCTCATAAAATGTTTTGGCAACTTCTCCGCATGCCTTAGTGACACCACCAACCAATTTAAATGTGTTATGAGTTTTAAATTCAGGATTTCCAGGATCCACCCGCTCAGGCGAAAATGCAACGAACAGATCCTTTCCAACCGTCAAGCCCGTTGCCGTTAAGGCGGGCAAAATGACTTCCTCGGTTGTTCCAGGATAGGTTGTACTTTCCAATACAACGAGCATATTCGGATGGGAGTACTCGGCAAGACGCCCAAGAACTTTCACAATGGCCGAGATATCCGGCTCTTTATTTTTGGTCAGGGGAGTGGGCACACAAATGAGAATTACATCGCATTGCCGTAACACAGAGAAATCAGTTGTCGCCTCTAATTTTTTTTGCTCTACGACTTCTCGTAAATCAGCGTCCACTATATCCAATATATAATTACGCCCTTCATTCACCATTTCAACTTTGGCTCCCACTTCATCCACCCCGAACACCCGGTACCCGGCTTTCGCCTGAAGAACGGCTAATGGGAGCCCCACATAACCTAACCCAATCACTCCAACATTGGCTGACCGATTTTTAATTTTATCCAGGATATCCAATTTTGCCCTCCTCTTGAGGCTACCTAAATTGATTCAGTTAAAGTTCGGGGACATCAACTTTTCTTGAGTTGGATCCCCGGTAAATACATAGCGCTCTGACACAATTCAAACTAGGAAGACACATCATTCGTCACATTCGTAATGACCTTTCCCTCATTAATGGTCCACACGTCGCAGGTGGCATCTCCATCAATGTTTCCAATGGCAACCGCCGTAAAGCCTAATGTACTCACAGAATCTAAATTCGGGTCGGTACATCCGGGAGGCAATGTTCCAAGATTGGCATTACCGATTTTATAAAAATATCGTTGCGAAGACCCACTCATGCCAAACCCAATTGCATTAAAATCATCTATATACCCATTATTTTCCGCAAAATAGGCAATTTCTGCGGTGTGGATGGCCACCAGATTGCTTTTGGCCTCCGTTTGCTTGGCTTTGGCCTGGTAACGCAAAAAATTTGGAATGGCTATGGTCGCTAAAATTCCAATAATGGCCACCACAATCATCAGCTCCGTTAAACTGAATCCCTTTTGCTCATTAAGTTGAGTCAGCATTCTACGAAACCTCCATGGAGTTCTATCCTCTAACAGATTGTTGTATATTTTACTCTCGAATGATGGTACACCTGATCTTCTCAAGTAGCCAGGGCTCCGAGATAATCAACCCGAAGCCAAGCGCCTCAACATTCATACAACTGCCCATTCCAGCCACACTAAAAAGGAGAAACACATCATCATACCAGGCAAATAACGAAAAAGTGTGCCTACTTATTCGCCAGAAAGAACGCAAATCTTAAGAATCCGTCACTGAAAATAACTCAGACACGGAATCCATCAAGAAGGCACCTACCCCCTTTCATAATAAACCGGAGGCATTTTTAAATAAATTTATTGTCTAACCCAAGCGGCTAATTATCTAGAATGGTGAGAAGCTAGGGGGCCAGGGTAGACTGGTGGGAAAGGGTAGGAATAGGCTCCCCAAAACCGGCCTCACGAAACCGCTTCTCCAGCGACTTATTTGTTGAATCGAGTTGCAGTGAATGCAGCCAGGCCTCTCGCGCTTTATTTCGTTCGTCTTGTTTTAAGAAAATTTCCCCCAAATGTTCATAAATCACAGGATCATCGGACACTAAGGAGACCGCTCGCTGAATGGTTTCCAGGGCTTCTTCCAAGCGTCCAAGTTTATAGAGTGCCCAAGCCAAACTATCCACGTAATACCCATTATTCGGTTTTAAGGCGACGGCACGTTGGGTAAGAGACAAGGCCTGCTCACCATTGATACCACGATCGGCATAGCTATACCCCAAATAATTCAAGGCATCTGCATGTTCGGGATCCAACAATAGAGTTTGCTCCATTTCCCTGACCACTTTATCGAAATGGTCCAATTTGTCGTAGGCCGTGCCTAAATTAAAATGGAGTTCGGCATTTGATGGGTCATGGTGTATTCCCTCCTCTAATCTGGCCTTGGCTTTGTGATACTCTTCCATTTGAAAATGAGTCAGTCCCAACAATAAATACGGCTCTGGCCGCTTAGGATTGAGGCTGACGGCCTGATCCAAATACGAGAGCGCTTCCTGGTTTCGTTTCAACCGATATGACACAAAGCCTAAATGCAGAATACTGTCGAAAAAAGTGTCGTCCATCTGGACATTCGTTCGATATGCCTGAATCGCGCGGTCATAATCCTTCATTTCCTCATAAAGCAATCCCAGAAAGTCACGAACACGCAATTCGTTAGGCCTCACCTGCAAGATGGCATTCAACTGCTCGATTGCAGCTGGGAAGTTGCCCATTTCACCATAGATTTGAGCCTTAAGGATCTGCGCATGCAAATCATTTGGATTTTGCTGGAGAAAATAGTCCAAATGGTTCAACGCTTTGTCCGTGTTACGTTGGCCAATATACAGCCGAATTACACGCAATCGGAATTCCCGATGATGCGGATTAATTTCAATCAAATAGCGCTCCAAAAGTTCAATAGCCTCCTGAGGCTCCTCTGCTTCCTCGGAAATGGCCACTAACTTCAGGTACGCCCTTTCAAAAGTGGGATGAAGAGCGATGGCATCCTGAAAATGCTTCTTGGCTTCCTGTTTCGTTTTCGCCTCGAGAGCGATCACCCCCAAATAATAATGGGCTTCAGCGGAGGCAGGCACATGAACTAATAAATTATGAAATACGGCTTCAGCCATTTGAAGCTCTTTGATATTTAACAGAAGGGTCCCATGAGAAATGTATATCCGTTCATCCTGAGGAAAGAGTCGCTCACCTTCCGTCAAAATCTCCACAGCCCGTCCGGTTTCACCTCCACCGGCAAAAATTTTCGCCAAATCGAAAAACATTGCCGCCTGAGAGATTTCAGACACAGGAATTTGTCTTGCTAAATCCACGGCTTCAGTCAGATGCGACATGGAAAAATGCAGTTTGGCAAGCCTAAATTTCAAAAACATCGAATCCGCGTCAAATGCCAACCCTGCTTGATATTCCTCTAAAGCTGTTGTGGCATCATTATTCAACTCGGCAAGGGATCCTCGAAGGAAGTGATAGTAGGCCTGAGGGTGAACAGTTTCCCGCGTCACCATGGACGCCTCCTGTCCATTCAAAGTGGGAGGAGGAGCTGTCCCACAGGACACCACCAGAAGTGGAATTCCCCATAAAAGCGTTCTCAGACGACCCGACCACATTGGAAATGTCCGTCCTGACCGAACCTTCTTCGCCATAGCATGCACAGTCGTAGAATTCATATTCCGTCCCTCAACAACTCACTATACTATACCAGCCTGTCTCTCTCTCGTTAAGTTATTAAATTTGGCATACCGGTCATGAAATTGCAGATCCACTTCTCCAATGGGTCCATTCCGATGTTTTCTCACCAGGATTTGCGCAATGCCTTTCTGCTCAGTATCCGGCTCATAGACCTCTTCACGATAGATAAACATCACCACATCGGCATCCTGCTCAATCGCACCAGACTCGCGCAAATCAGCCAGCACGGGGATGGGAGGCTTTCGATTTTCCACCGCCCGGCTCAACTGAGAAAGGGCAATCACGGGAATATTCAACTCTTTCGCTAATCCTTTCAAGGCTCGGGAAATATCGGAAATTTCTTGCTGGCGAGATTCTGAATCTCCTCGCCCTTCCATCAATTGCAGATAATCGACCACCAGGAGGTCCAACCCATGTTCGGCTTTCAACCGTCGAGCT
Source organism: Nitrospirales bacterium (assembly GCA_021604105.1). Lineage (GTDB taxonomy): Bacteria > Nitrospirota > Nitrospiria > Nitrospirales > UBA8639 > Nitrospira_E. The sequence goes on from BQIW01000004.1 coordinate 82,877, forward strand.
TTCCCTCTCATTTGCTGAAGAGTCAAATTTCCAGAATCGTCTATGAAAATTCTTGCCTGCTCCAGCCGACTCGCTGCCTCAGTTAAGGCTACCCAATCATGTTTAGTCAACTGCCCAGTCCGAAGACCATGAGAGTCTAACAGGGCCTGAGAACTCAACATACGCAAGACCAGCTGCGCCCTGGACATTTCTAAACTAAAAATTCCGACTACGGCATTGGATCGAAGTGAAGCATATTCCACCATCCCTAAGGCCAAGCTGGTCTTCCCCATACTCGGCCTACCCGCCACAATAATTAAATCAGATGGCTGAAGCCCGGCCAGCATATTATCCAAGTCAGAAAACCCGGTCGGCACTCCAGTGATCCGCTCTTTACGGCTATACAAACGGTCAACAATCTCAACACTATCCTTTATGACACTACTCACAGGCGCAAACGTGCCGCCCAAATGCCCCTGAGCCAATCGAAAAATTTCCCGTTCCGCAAATTCAAGAAGTTCATTCGTCCCCGTCGTGCCCTCATAACCTCGCATGGCCACCTCAGTGGCGGTTCGCACGAGGCCACGAAGCAAGGATTTATCTCGAACGATATTGCTGTGATACCGGATATTGGCGGCACTGGGAACCACCTGTACGATTTCTGCAATATACGCAGCGCCCCCTATCTGGTCGAGTTCGCCGGTCCCTCGCAAGTAGTCTGTCAGGGTAATTTGATCAACAGGTTGATTCCGTTCTGACAATGCCACCATGCCACGATACACGACCCGGTTTCCCGTTCGATAAAAATCTTCCTCCGATAATATTTCCATTGCTCGATTGAGGGCAGCATTATCAAGTAGAATCGCTCCAAGGACGGATTGTTCCGCTTCGAGATTTTGGGGAGGGACTCGGACCTCTTGGGCTTCAGAAATTGCCATGGCTGATTGCTTGTAACCGTTGAGGAAGCTCTTGGACCGGCATCCGGGTTTTTCGGGGTTTTTGAGAAAGAGAGGTGAATTCTAATAAGAGCACCGATTGCGGAGTGGCAGTCTTCTCCTCAAAAAGCATGGCACACGTTACCCCGCGACGCCGAGCAGCTGTGATAACCCAGCTCAAAGCAGATTTTGGAGATCCTTCTATCATTTCTTCAATCACACAAATCCCAGCCCCCCGTAATCGTTGCGCAAGAGCAAAGGATGCCTCAGATTGATGAGGAGAAATAAACATTCTCATTGGCTTCAACCCGTTGCCGCCCACCTTTCCCCCCCGCTCCAATGCGGAAAACACGCGGTCCAAATCCAATCCTAAGCCGATGGCGGAAAGGTCTCGGCCAAACCGGCCAACCAAGTGATTGTAACGCCCTCCTCCACCGATTTCACTGCCGAACGTGGAGGTAAAGACATCAAACACGACTCCATCGTAATAGTCAAAACCACGAAATTCACCAAGATCCAAAAGAATATGATCTTGCACGCCGTTTACCATCAATTGCCGATACACCTGGGTCAGACGTTTCAAGGGTTTAAGCAATTGGCTATCCTTCCCAGCAATTCGCATTCCCCATTCCAGCACTTCGTCACGGCCGTACCGTTCAGGCACCTGCAATATGTCTTTTACCTTAGAACGAGATAACCGTTCAGTCTCTAATATTTTTTCCAGCTGAGGGAGGTCTTTATCGGCTGCCGCGATTTCTGCCTGCTTTCGCCCATTCATAGACAGACCGGATTGGGACAATAACGCTTTAAAAAATCCGACATGACCAAGAGAAATTTTCCATTCTGGCAACCCAATCCGCTCCAGAAGCCCTGCCAATAATGTCACGACTTCGGCATCACTTTGAGAAGTATCGGTGCCAAGAAGTTCAAATCCGACCTGAAAAACTTCATGGTCCCGCCCCCGATGTTCCGGCTCATACCGAAAAACCGTAGTCCGATAGGAAAACCGCAAGGGAAGATTTTCTCCTCCAAGGCCCATGGCCACCATCCTGGCAATCTGCGCCGTAGCATCAGGGCGCAAGACAAGAATTCTCCCTGATGCCCAATCCGCAAATTTATAGCATTTCTCTAGGATTTCAGGAGCCAAGCCCACGGCCAATACATCGAGATACTCAAAGGTAGGGAGAATGATTTCTTGATAACCCCAGGTCGAACAATGAGCCAACAATTGATCTTCCAACCATCGGACGCTTTGCGCCGTATGGGGGAGTAATGTAGCTGTACCAATGGGGATAAGCGAGCGGAGTGGTTTCATGAGGCGTATGGAGGAGAACCTGCCAACTCGAAATGTTTGGCCAAGACAGTCTGCAGAAAGAACCCGTCAAGCTAGCTGAGATCAACCATGCGAACGGACAGAATATCTTTCTCACTCTTGAGAAGATCCAACACGGTGGAAGCAAGCGGGGCATCCAGACCAATAATCAGCAATGCTGATGCACCACGCTCGACTCTGGCGCATTGCATCCTGGCAATGTTGACATCATGCTGACCTAAAATCTGACCAACCATGCCAATCACTCCAGGGCGATCCACGTTATCGATCAAAATCATTTGCCCTTCCGAAACCACCTCGACCTGAAATTGATTGATCTCGACAAAACGCGGTTCTTGACGATGAAAGAGAGTTCCGCCCAGAGAATACGTCCGAGAACCAGCTTCGACTTTGAGCCGGATTAAACTGGAGAAATCTCCGGCATCACTACTTTTCACTTCCTTAACTTCAATACCACGTTCTTTTGCAACGATCGGAGCATTCACGTAATTAATGACATCTTCCAAAATAGGAGAGAGAAGGCCCTTTAAGACAGCGACGGTCACGGGTGCCACGGTAAGATGAGCCACTTCACCAAAATACTCAACGGTAACCGATTTAATCCCTCCATCTAATAGTTGGGCCTGAAATCGACCCATACGTTCGGCCAAGACCAGATAGGGCTGCAATTGTGGAAGCGCTTCAGGTGCCACAGAGGGAACGTTCACAGCTCCTCTGGCAATGCCTCGCTTGAAATAATCCACGAATTGCTCAGCAATACCAATTGCCACATTCTCTTGGGCCTCTTCGGTAGAAGCACCAATATGAGGAGTGCAGATAAAATTATCAAGAGCCATGAGAGGATGCTTGGGATCCACTGGCTCACTTTCAAACACATCAAAGGCCGCAGCGGCAACTTTCTGGGATTTCAGCGCTTCGCATAAATCCAGTTCATTAATGATACCGCCTCTAGCACAATTCACGATCATGGCCCCATCTTTCATTTTGGCTATTGTCTCGGTGTTAATGAGACCTCTGGTTTCATTGGTCAAGGGCGTATGAACAGAAATCACATCAGAACGATGAAACAATTCATTTAAGTCCACCACCTCAATCCCCATTTGTGTGGCCCGCTCCACGGCCAAATAGGGATCATAGCCGATTACATTCATGGACCATCCCTGGGCCAATTTTGCAACATACGACCCAATCTGGCCTAACCCTACCAATCCCAAAGTCTTATTATAGAGTTCCGTTCCCATGAACCGGGTTTTTTCCCACTTCCCTGCCTTCATGGACATGGTCGCCTGGGGAACCTTTCGACTCATCGAAGCAATCATCGACATTGTGTGCTCTGCAGTGGTAATTGTATTTCCACCTGGCGTATTCATGACCACAATGCCACGCCGAGTCGCCGCCTCGCTGTCAACATTATCTAAACCGGTTCCGGCACGTCCCACAATACGAAGGCGAGTGCCCGCCTCAATGACATCTTTAGTGACCTTGGTTGCAGATCGAACAACTAAACCTTCATATTTGGGAATTTCTTGAAGCAATTCCTCTTTCGTGAGCTTGGTTTTCACATCCACCGAAAATCCGGCCCGCTCTAAGACTTCAACTCCTTTAGGGGAAAGGCTGTCACTCACTAAAATATTCATAGTATCTCCAATATAGGGGAGGCCCCACGTTAATTCTCACGAGGAAACTTGAGCACTCTTGCCATTTGATGGGGCATCTCATCCACACACAGGGTTGTCGCAAACCCATCAACACCATTTATTTTGGCGGGTCAGGTGCAACCATATTTCCGAGGAGGCGTTAAGCTTTTCGTTTCTCGAAGTCCGCCATAAAGTCAATTAACGCATCAACACCAGCTTCAGGCATCGCGTTATAAATACTGGCGCGCATCCCGCCAACGGAACGGTGACCTTCGAGTGTTGTTAATCCTGCCTCTTTCGCTTCTGCAAGAAAGGATTTATCCAAATCCGGGTTGGCCAAGACGAAGGGGACGTTCATCCAGGAACGAGAGGCCTTTTCTACCGGATTTCGGTAAAAACTCGACTCATCAATTGCTGCATAGAGTTTACCGGCCTTTCGTTGATTGATGGTACTCATCGCCGAAAGTCCGCCCTGTTTTTTTAACCATTTAAACACCAACCCCGCAAAATACAACGCATAAGTTGGCGGTGTATTCAACATAGAATCTGCTTCGGCTTGTTTGGCATAATCGTACACGCTTGGTGTAATAGGCAATGCATTTCCAATGAGATCGTCCCGCACAATCACTAATGTTAGGCCAGCTGGCCCAATGTTTTTTTGTGCGCCAGCATAAATAATTCCGAACCGACTGACCTCAATGGGACGCGATAAAATCGTAGATGAAAAATCGGCAACTAACGGCACCTCGCCGGTTTCTGGAACCCAATGAAACTCCACGCCACCGATCGTTTCATTGGGCGTATAATGCACATAGGCCGCATCCTGACTTAATGCCCAACCTTCAAATGGTGGAATACTGGTAAAGTTACCGGTTTCGGAGGATGCCGCTAGATTGACGGCACAATATTTTTTGGCATCGCTTATGGCTTTTTTGCCCCAAGCCCCAGTCAAAATATAATCAGCTTTACTTTTTCCACGTAAGATATTCATGGGAATTGTTGCAAATTGCGTGGACGCCCCGCCCTGCAAAAAAAGCACTTTATAATTACCGGGCACTCCTAATAAATCACGGACATCCTGCTCGGCTTCGGCAGCCACCGAGACAAACTCTTTCCCACGATGGCTCATTTCCATGATTGATGCACCGGAGCCATGCCAATCCGGCAACTCGGCCTGAGCCTGCTTTAACACTTCTTCCGGCAAGATCGCCGGACCCGCACTAAAATTATATAACCGCGCCATTATCTGACTTCTCCTCCATACCTAAACTGGCGTCATACATATTAAATTACTGACTTAACCAGCGTGAAAAAGAGGGTACGCTAGCACAGGGTCCTGGACCAGTCAAGAAGAGAAAGGAACCTTGTCATTCCAATTTTAGATACCCTACAATGACCGGCGATTAGAGAAGGTTTTTTTAGATTTTCAAGAAGGTTGGAGAACAAATTGGGAACACAAACTGGTCTGAGATTGGAACATCGTGGGGAAGGGCATTACTATAAAGTCATCCTCCATATCGGGAGCACTTTGATCCCAATCAGTGATGATATTGTTGAAGAATTGCAAAAGCATACAACGGTTCCCCCTGATCAATTTTTTGTGACGTTCGTCAACAAAGTGGGATACTCATCCTACCTACAAGAACAAATTCGCCAGGAAGTACGAAACTCCGGGGACCTCAACCCTCAAATTTCGGTCCTTCAAGAGTTCTTTCGGCAGAAATAACTTCACACCGCTTTCGAAAAATGCCTCATGCCATCGGTCCCCTACAACTATTTAATCTATCCAAGTAATTTATCCATAAAATTGAGAATGCGCATCTTCCTATCCGGGTCTTTTTCTAAAGACAGTGCCCGCTGATAATGCTGCACTGCTAGCTCCGGCTTGCGCTTTTCTTCATAGATCCGACCAACGCCGAATGTCGCTTGGGCATCATCAGGGTTCGCTTTGAGCGCTTGACTAAAATAATCCATGGCAAAATCGTCTTGCCCCTTGTCATATAAAAACCAGCCGATCGCGGTCGCGGCCGGAGCAAAATTCGGTTCCAATCGAAGGGCTTCTTCGTACTGTCGTTTCGCTAAATCCAGTCGCCCCTTGTTTTCATAAAGGCCTCCCAAAGCGAAATATACTTCAGCATCATGAGGATCAATCTGCAAGGCCTTTTTATACTCTTCAATCGCCAGCTCAATTTTCCCTTGTTCTGCCAAGGCACAGGCCAGATTGGTATGCCCAAAAGAATCATCAGGACGGAGCTTTAAAACTTCCCGATATTGTGGAATGGCCATTTCCAACTGCCCCTGCTCCTGATACGCCACCCCGAGTTTCAGGCGAGCCGCCACATAGGAAGGGTCCCGCTTAATCGCTTCGCGGTAGGCCTTTACAGCCTGATCAATGCGGCCCTTGGAGTCATAAATCTGCGCCAGGAAAAAGTATGGATAAGGGGAGTGGGGAGCCAAAGCTCCAACCTGTTCATAACTGACCACCGCCTCATCCAACCGTCCTGATTGCGTATAAAACACTCCTTCAAATAATAAAAAATTCGGCGCATCCGCCCCCTGAACCCGCAATCGCCCCATCCACTCCTGAAGCAATTGCACATCAGCCTCTTTGCCAAATGCCCGGGGATAGACTTGCCAGGCTTCGGCAAAATTCCCACGCAACATGCATACGACATTCAGCGCGAAATACGGTAAAGGCCCGCAATCAGCCTGTTCAGACCACTGTCGTGCCTCTGCGTAGACCACATCCCATTCTCCCTGGCAAATGGCGTCGTTAATTACACGCTCATAATCCACACGCATACCCATCCTTATGATCTAATCATGTTCAACAATGTCAATTCCCACTCCTTCGCTAACGTGTCAGAGAATCTTCAATATCCGGGGACGTGGCCTCCATGAGGCTTCCGAGATACGAATGTTGCTCCAGCATTTTTTTCTTCATAAGCCAGGCCACAGTTCGATATGACCAATGGCCCTTTACCCCGGACCGTAATTTGGCAATATATTCAACTTCCGCAAAATCCATTTTAAACAAGCACCGAACCCGAAACCCAAATGGAATGGCATAAAGAGCCGCCTCCTGATTGCTGGAACGCAACCGCTCAATATCCAGTCGCACGGCTTCCATGGCTTGTCGATATTCTCTCTCGACCCCTGCCTCCGCCAAAACCGACGGCACCTCATACCCGTGAATCGTTGTAAAGTTTTGCTGAATCTGCTGACAACGTCGGTGCCGGTGCATATCCCGCCATCCACCGATATCCATCAGAATATCAAAGACAAAGGCATACCCGGATCGAAATTCCTTAATCAAGTCGTCATGGGGACCTCGACCGCGTAGCGCGGCATCGACCACGTCCTGCTTCTCTTTCTCTGGCCACTGTTGTACCCACTCAAGGAGGAATCGGTAAGGGGCATGGCTCACTCGGTACACCAGCGTGGTCACTAATTCATCCAATGGCGCATGCGGTTCCAGCAAATCAACCGGCTGATCCCTGCCTTTCCACGATTGCGGGTCATCATAGCCGGCCTTTTTGAGGCGCCCTTTCACCTGGCGAAGCACGTCCCTGTATACCGAACCTTGATATTCATTAGCCTCCGCATAACGGGCTAAGGTCGGTGCCAAGGGCTCTAACCCTTTGGTCTCTTCTTGATGCAACTCGGCCCATACCGTTGAGGGTGATTTGGCGCACGCACTCTTTAGATCTTCTCCAATTCCCTTCAGTTCCGGCAATTGAGCAGACAGCAAACGCGTGATTTGCTTTTCCAATGTGCGAATACTTACCACCTGCCCGACATTCGTCATGGCCGCCAGGGGAAGCAGATAGCGAATGACATCATAGGTTCGAGCACCGATAGTCCGATCATAATCTGCGGGCTTCATATTCACCGGTCTGGGATACTGGTTCCCCAAATGGGTATGGATCGGATCTTTCAACAACCGATAAATGTTATAGAGGCTGCCGAGGATGCCGCGATATTCGCCTTCTATTTCCGTATTGGCAATCTCGTTGGGTACGTAACAGCCGGCTGCCGCAAAGTTTTGATAGCGGCTGGATTTGGCCTGCCCATCCCACAGTGGTTCATCCTCAAGACGAATAGCCGCCAGTTCGGAGATTTGTTCGAAACACACCGTTGCATGACCCAGATCGGCAATCGAGCCGTGCCCATAGGCAAAATAAAACTGCTCCCAAAACTTTTCGGAAGAATGGGAATGGACCCATCGCAGACTTTCCTCAATAGAATCCGGTGAACGACTATATCGAGCCAAGGCATAGGCAGATTTTTCCGGCGGCATCGGGGCCAGAGCAATCACTTTCCGATTTCGTTGTTCGTCACTCATCAATTAAATCCTTCCAACGTACCCCGCAAAAAACACAATCGAAACAGAATTAGACGACACTATAGTCAGACAGGAGGGACATCTCAAGTCAGACCCTCTCTTCTCCACCAGGCATATTCCAAGGACCTTGAAAGTGCCTGACACCTGCACTACACTCCCCCCCGGATCTCCGATAAGAATCAAATCCTCAATGAATATTTCTGATCGACAATCGATGCATGGCCAATGGTCCTCCCGATGGACCTTCATCTTTGCAGCCACCGGTGCGGCCGTGGGGTTGGGTAATATTTGGAAATTCCCCTACCTCACGGGACAAAATGGAGGTAGTGCTTTTGTTCTGGTGTATATCCTCTGCGTGGCAGCCCTGGGAATCCCCCTGATGATGGCCGAAATTTTGTTAGGCCGGAGAGGACGCTCCACACCAATTCGTTCCATGCAAGTACTGGCGGAAGAAACCAACACCACCCAATGGTGGCAAATTGTTGGCTGGTCAGGCACTTTGGCGGGCATGTTGATTCTTTCCTACTACAGTGTCATTGGCGGCTGGACGCTAGCCTATATCTTCAAGTCCGCTACAGGGGCCTTCAGCGGGACCACGGGCCAATTTGCTGCAGACACCTTTAACAATTTCGTGGGGGACGGAACCACGCTCTTCATTTGGCATACGGTATTTATAATCCTGACCATAACTGTCGTGGCGGGAGGGGTCAAAGGGGGGTTGGAAAGAGCAATACACTTTCTCATGCCGACTCTTTTCCTACTATTGCTACTCATGGTCGCCTATAGCATGACCACGGGGTTTTTCGGCAAAGGGCTGGAATTTCTCTTTACACCGGACTTCAGTAAATTGACCGGCGCGAGCATGCTGACTGCCATGGGACAAGCCTTCTTTAGTCTCAGTCTGGGCATGGGCACCATCATGATCTACGGCTCGTATGTTCCCAAGGACACTTCAATTGCCTCCACCTCAATTATCATTGGCCTAGCTGATACCTTTGTTGCCTTATTAGCAGGCATGGCCATTTTCCCCATCGTATTTGCGAACAATATGGAACCAGGCTCCGGTCCAGGTCTCATTTTCCAAACACTGCCCGTCGCATTTGGCAACATGCCCGGCGGCCTCGCCTTCGGTTCGCTCTTTTTCATTCTTTTGCTTGTTGCCGCCTGGACATCGTCGATTTCTTTAATCGAACCCCTGGTCACATGGCTCATTGAAACTTTTGGATTAACCCGAATCAAAGCCTCCCTGTATTCAGGCGCCATCACCTGGCTGTTTGGTCTCGGAACAGTCTGGTCATTTAACTGGTGGGCAGAAATCAAATTTTTCGGACTCACCTTTTTTGACCTGTTAGATTTTGTGACCTCCAATCTTATGCTTCCGCTGGGTGGGATTCTCATTGCCATCTTTGCCGGATGGCTCATGAAGGCCGAAAGCACCCAATCAGAACTCAACATTCATAATCCCAGCCTCTACCTTGCCTGGCAGTCTCTCGTCCGTTATATCGCCCCGATTGCTGTTTTTATAGTCCTCCTGAATGCCATTGGCATTTTATAGCCACAGGACGACAACTTTTCCTGATCATGCCCGCACGCATAAAGAAGGTCTCCTGAATTATCCGGCGAATATAGGTCAAGAATTCCGGATACTCCACCGACAAGACTTTAAGGAAAGGAGCATTTCCATGAGTGAAATATCTGCATTAGCTGCCGCCAACTTTCTCACACAAGCTTCGCTTCCGCTTATCCAACGGGCCATCGTTTCCCCACCCCAGGGAAGCCCGTCATCTTCTTCCATCTCAGACACCGTATCGCTTTCAGTGGAAGCCAAAGCTTTGCATGCCAACCACAGATAGCCTCAATCTGAACACCGGTTAAGGCAACCGGAATGTTTAAGCCAGGGGCCAGCATCGATCATTCATCTCCTCTCATTGATCCCTCCATACTTCTTGTCTGTTCATTCAGGGGAACCACCCTCATATATCGTTCTCCCTGTCATTCCACCTACCCGATTACAAATACGATTCAATTTCAGAAAACCGGTCATCCACTCGAAGTAAAGCCAGATCGAAAGCTGACTACAGCTCAGGTTCAAACACATACTCTGCAAGCGGGTTGTGTTATTACTGCTCCCCATTTACCCTTGAGATTCACCGTCAGGTTTCTCAGGAAACCGCTTAGAGGTACAGAGATTTTTTGTAGGGGACTTTCACACCTTGAACTCGTTACAAAGTGAATATTTTTGATAGAGGAAGGAAAAGGAATTTATGAGGAGTGAGGAAAACTACTGTGACTCATTCGATCGGCGTCAGGTCTTTTTGGGTGGCGTGCACTGGTCCGACTGGGTTGGGTGATCCATGGGGAGGGTTTGTTCCGAGAGATGGGCGAGTTGATTGGCCCGGTTGATAAGTTTATCTAACTCGCGGACGGCCAAAGACAGTCGCGCAACAGGATCTTTCACAGCGTTCTTGGAGGGCATGTTCAAAGTTAAAGGGGAAGATTCCATTTTTTTGACCTTAATAGTCTAAAGATTGTAACCCTTTAGATTAAAAAGTTCATTGAATTGTTGGTTCCAATTATGAGAAATTCCTGGTCATTATTGGAATTTCATGAAACACCCGTCAGGGAGTTGTCGAAACCTGGAGCTGAACGAGACTTTACTTGCAAAATTCCTGATTGACTCATCGAAATGATTTGCAGACTAAAAAAGGAATTGTAATGTTTAATGGATTAAAAAGGGAACAATACGTTATCGGAATGACTGCCGTACTGTTCATGCTCCTTATGGTTGGAACAGCTTGGTGCGCGGATCTTGATGCGCGGACCCGTGTAACAAAGGGCACTCTCGAATTTGGATTTCTCACGGGGTATTGGCAGGGGAATAATGCCTTTGGCAACGAGCCCTCTGCCAATCGCAGCGCCGTCTATTTTCTGCCTCAATTGGGGCTGGTAGTGACGGATGAAATTGGCTCAGGATGGGCAGCGGGTAATGTCGAAGTCTTAGTTGAACCGCTGGCTGCCCATTACTATCAACCTTTTAGTGCCTCCGCATTCGGGGGCTCGCTGGTGGTGAAATATAATTTTCTCGACTTTGGACGGTGGATGCCATTTTGGGATGCCGGAGCTGGCATGCTGTGGACCGACCTGGCGCCACGGATTCCCGAACAAAGCACGCAATTTAATTTCGTCCTCCAAACGGGGCCAGGCGTGTCTTATTTTGTGACGGAAAACTTGGCCATGACTTTTGGTATTCGTTTCCATCATATTTCCAACGCAGGAATTGGCGATCGGAATATCGGATTGAATGGCTGTCTTTTCAATGTCGGCATATCCTTTTTTTCCCCCTGAGACATTATGCTATTAGAATTCGCAATTCTTGGATACTCCCCCTCGTGCCCACACTCTTAAAAAATCGGCCTCAATCTTTGCCGTGGTTGTCGGCTTCTACAGCATTCCAAAAAAATTTTGACCACACGAAATGAGGGTTCACCCTGGAGAAAAGGGAATCAACTTCTTAGGCGGAAGGAATGCTACCATGATTGGGCTCACTCCCTGACAGGGCTTTGAATAACCACGGTATTGAGAACAGGCTTCAGGGTAAAAGGTAATCGGATTCGCCCATTTTCAATGGGCGAATTGAGAATTGGGACAAAGAAACAACCTTTGAGAGAGGAGGAGACGGAACCAAAGTTCTGTGATCGTCTACAGTAACAATAGACCTACGTGCTGCCGGGGAATTCAGTCGAGGACAAGGTCAGCCCATCCATGAGCCAGACCGCCACTTGTCCTGTATTGCGATTATGCCAGATCACATCCGCCCTCCCATCTCCATCTGCGTCACCCACCTGTGCAATACGCCACCCCGAGGGCATACCCGGCAAGAAACCGGACACCTCAATCGCCCCTCCGTTCATCAACCAGATACCCACCTTCCCGGTGCTGGTATGACGCCAGACCATATCGGTCGCCCCATCGCCGTTCAAATCACCAAAACCCGCTTTCTCCCATTCTGATGTGGTTCCCCCGAGGAATCCCACCGAGGTGATTGTCGACTCATCCATCATCCATACGGCAGATACCCCTCCGCTATGGCGCCAAATGATGTCAGCCAGCCCATCCGCATTCACGTCCCCTATCCCAACAATCTGCCACGCTAAGGGCACGCCGGGCAGGGAACGAAATCTGCTAATCGAGGGCCCATCCATGAGCCAGACCGCAACAGCTCCGTTTTCTTTATTGTGCCAGATAAGATCGGCATTCCCATTGCCGTCCATATCGCCCACTCCCTTAATCACCCAATCTAAGGAGGCGCTTCCCGGGAAACTGGCCGAGGTGATCGTCAACCCGTTTAAAAACCATACAGCAACCGCGCCACTAAGGGTGTTGCGCCAGACGATATCCGCCATTCCGTCATTACTCACATCACCCACTCCAACAATTTGCCAATCGGATGAAACTCCACCCAGGAATCCAGACGAACCAATCAGACCGCCATTCATTAACCACGCCGCCACCTCACCGGTTCTCACATTGCGCCAGACAATATCCGCCTTGCCATCTCCATTGAGATCGGAACTGACAGGGGCACGGGGAAGCGATTCCTCCGAAGGAGGCTGGAGGCCGAGGAACACCCCGGATTCTGAGGTAAAGCTGACTCCCTTTGGCAAAATTAATCGGATAGTCGCACTAGGATCGCTGACATCGATGAGGTTATTCATCTCGACCCTGGCCGATAAAAACGCCTCAATGGGTAGCTCCTGGCCATCAACAACTGTGACCCTAACCTCCAACTCCTTGGGGTCCGGTAAAGGAAGACCCAGAGCCTGGTCACTCATCTCCCCCAAACGAATGATCGCATTGGTAAAGCAATTGGAAGACAAGTCATGACAAGAAGGAAACCCATCGACCCTCATAGAAAATTTGATGTTCCCAATGGCCACATCAGGGTCCAGCTTGAACGTCAACCGGTCATTGATTTGGATAAAGGCCAATCCCATCCCCTCTTGCGGACTTTGATCCGGAGTCGTCGAGGTCACTTTGAGCGCAAGCGTTCCGGTGGCCAAATTGGCTGTGGCATAAGCAGAGCCGGCTTCACCATCCGGTCCGATTACCGGACCCGTGTCTAATTGGATTTCAGTACGTCCATTTTCCTCGGTAACTGAATCCCCTCCACCCGGTCCTGAAACACCAATCTCGATTTTATACGCGAGGCCTTGGAACGGGACAAACAGACAAAACAATCCCACCAGAACGAGAGCCATGATGGCCCTGGTCAGACCGGTTAAGTAGGGTATTATGTTCTTCGACATCAACTGATTTGACATAAGTGATTAAATAAGCAAGGTTGACTAACCTTATCGGATAGACAATTCCATTCTTAAAAATCAGACACCACATTCCGGATTTTCCTCCCTCGCCATTTCTTTAATTTCTTACCACAATCATCAACAACGCAGTAAATTCTCCATCGCTCGGAACACCAAGAGAGTCTCCTCCCATAAATTTCAAAAACCCTTCCCGCCTGCGGTTTTCAAACCTTTTTTTGACCCAAAAAAGTCGAGCGTCCTCTAGCCTCAGCCCTTGTTCTAACAATCAACTCGACATTTCGGAAATTCCCGGCTGAAAACAGAATGGATCCGGATAGCTGTTCGTTTTTTTCGAGCGGAAGAAGAGGAATCAGGTTGGGGCTAACAGGGGTAGGATGTCATGCTAATCGGAAAAGCTTGATCACGAAGCAGGTCGCATGAACCAGACAAACACTTTTTCCTACGTAATCAGGAGGAATGAAAACCAAGCACTCAGGCAGAAGATGAAACACAATTCCGAAACAAAAACAAAGGATATATCCGGAAATAATCGGCGAGATGCGTTGTCATGCCACAGAAGATTCATGGAAGATCCTATGCATTAACAGGGCAGGTCTCTTGGCGATTCTCAAAAAATCAAGATGGGCAACTGAGCCTAAATCCAGTCCCCATTTCTTTACGGCATGAAGCCGACATTCCACATGAATCATGCTCCCGCATGTTCATAACATTTCCCCATGAAAAGTGAGGAAAGGTTGTACATAAAGAACGCCTCACACCCGAAGATGTGAGGCGTTCATCACGGGACAAGTTAGTGCCCTTTCAGCCCATATACCTTAAATTTCGCCTTTGGTCGACATTGAAAAACTGATAGTCCAGCTCACGCTAAGTGATGTAACACGAGTGTCCCAGAAAGAGTTACAATGAAACCAACATTCCCTGTTTGCCTTTGCATTTTGCCCTTCAACAGCAAAGAATGCCACATCACAAGATTATCCCTATTGAATTTCCCAGTCAGTGGAGGTGCCGCGAGGGAACTTGGTATCCATGACATCTTTCCCGTTCATTAACCACAGCGCTACCGCGCCACTCGCCCGATTCTGCCAAATGACGTCATCCTGACCATCCGCATTCACATCACCCATGCCCGTAATCTGCCAGTTCAGTGGAACTCCGCCAGGAAATCCGACAAAGGCCACGGTGGGCCCGTTCATAATCCAGATGGCTACCGAACCATTCAGCGTATGGTGCCAGACAATATCGGCCGTACCATTGCCATCCACATCCCCGATTTCCTTAATGACATAATTGAGAGGAGCACTCCCTGGAAATCCCGTCGACGTGTGGGTCAAACCGTCCATTAACCACACAGCCACCGCCCCGCTCGTCGTATTTCGCCAAATCACATCGGCTTTTTCATCGGCATTCACATCACCGACACCGGCGATCTCCCATTGTACAGGCGCACTGCCTGGGAAACCCGAAAGGGCAATGGTCGACCCATTCATAAGCCAGATAGCCAATGCACCGTTAACCCTATTGTGCCAGATAAGGTCCGCGGTTCCATTGCCATCCACATCACCGATTCCTTTGATCACATAATTGAGTGACGCACTCCCCGGGAAACTCGTCGACGTGTGGGTCAAGCCGTCCATGAACCACACCGCTACGACCCCGGTCGTCGTATTCCGCCAAATCACGTCGGCCTGACCGTCCGCATTCACATCACCCATTCCCATAATCTGCCAATTCGATGGGACACCACCCAACACACCGGTTGTGGTTACCACAGCATCGTTCATGAGCCAGCCCACCACAAGGCCATTAATGCTATTGCGCCAAAGTAGGTCTGCCGTTCCATCAGCGTTTAAATCGTTTAATAATCTTCTTTCACCCGCATTATTTGCAGTAATGGTCACATTGTCACCCGTCGAGAGCACCCCATCTGTCGCGGACAATCGCAATACATACGTCCCCGCTTCGCTGAAACTGGCTGTCGTATTCAGAGCCGACGCATTTGCAAAGGTCACGGTCCCCGGCCCGCTCACTTTATCCCACGTGCTAGTCACTGTCCCCGGCGTATCCGGCAGACCATCATCCGTCACCGTGCCTGTCAGCGTGGCCGTATTCGGCAACGCAATCGTAATTGAAGGACCCGCATTAACCAATGGTGGTTGATTCTGCGCCGGCACGGGATTAACCGTAATGGTCACATTGTCACCCGTCGAGAGTGCCCCATCTGTCGCAGACAACCGCAACACATACGTCCCCGCTTGACTGAAACTGGCTGTCGTACTCAGAGCCGACGCATTTGCAAAGGTCACGGTCCCCGGCCCGCTCACTTTACTCCAGGTGCTGGAAACCGTCCCTGGGGAATCCGGCAGGCCATCATCCGTCACCGTGCCTGTCAGGGTGGCAGTATTCGGTAACGCAATCGTAATTGAAGGCCCCGCACTCACCGTCGGTGGTTGATTACCGGGGTTTTGTGTAAACGTGGCCGTCACCGTCCGTGCGCCGGTCATATTCACCGCACAGGTGCCCGTGCCCGTGCCTTCACACCCGCTGCCACTCCAGCCCTCAAACGTCGAGCCTCCACTCGCCACCGCCGTCAGCGTCACCGACGTCCCATTGGCATAGCCCTGGGTACAATCGTTCCCGCAGGCAATGCCCGCGGGCACACTGGTCACCGTCCCACTGCCCGTCCCGGCTTTCGTGATCGTCAACGTCCGTTGCACGGGCGTAAACGTGGCGGTCACCGCCCGCGCCGCCGTCATACTCACCGTACACGTGCCCGTGCCCGAACAGCCGCCCCCGCTCCAGCCCCCAAAGGTCGAGCCCGAAGCGGCCA
>BQIW01000005.1 GCA_021604105.1 Nitrospirales bacterium
CGCATGCTGCATCAGGCTAAAACCAAGGGGTTCATTGCCGATTATCGTGGAGTCCGGATCTCCCGATCAGGTAAACGATTTTTAGTGGAACGCGCCACGGTGTGGAACATTCGCAAACCGGACGGGACTCCACTCGGGCAGGCGGCTACCTTTTCAACCTGGACGTTCGTATAGATCGTCGACTGTCTCCTCCTCACCCCTTCTTCCGACTTTTCCCTTGGAATACGGATCTGCCAAGTGAGGCTGTCCAGGCTCTCGCTTGCCCTTTGGATTTTACCTGGGCTATGGTGCCGAGGGGTTGATTATTGACGCTTCAAGCATTTTTCATGGGGAAGGTATCATGATTTTAGCGGCTGACATCGGTGGAACAAAAACCAATCTGGCCTTGTTTGACTGGAACAAAGAACGGGTAGACCCTATTCGGGAAGATACGGTTTGGACCGCTGATTACGACTCTTTCGAAGAGGTGTTGACGGAATTTCTCGAAGAACCGGGTTCTGCCGATTCCGAATCGGATGAAGACCCGGGCGACCGCGAGGCCCTTTCGTCCGAAGCCACTTCCCCTTCTCCACTGGGACCTCTAACCGCCGCCTGCTTTGGCGTGGCGGGGCCAGTCTTGAACAATACCTGCCGAGCCACAAATATTCCGTGGATCATTGAAGGAGACAAACTCGCGGAGTTTCTCAATATTCCCCGTGTTCGTTTGTTGAACGATTTGGAGGCCACGGCCTATGGGCTACGGCTCCTTCAACCGGATGAACTCGAGGATCTCAATCCCAACGCCCCTTCTCCCCCACCTGATGGCACCCGCGTCTTATTGGCCGCGGGAACAGGCCTGGGAGAATCACTGCTCCTATGGACCGGAGAGGACTACCACATCTGTCCGTCCGAGGGGGGACACGCCGATTTCGCACCCAACAACGATTTGGAAATCGATCTGCTGCGATATTTGCGAACCAGCTACCTCCATGTCAGTTACGAACGGGTTCTATCCGGCCCCGGTCTTCACAGCATTTATCAATTTCTTCGGGACACCAAGAAAAACGAGCCCACCTGGTTTGCCGAAAAACTCCCAACCGGTGATCCTGCCGCATTGATTACGGAAGCCGGACTGACGGGGAAACCAGAAATTTGTAAAGAGGCCCTGCAACTCTTCGTCTCTATATACGGGGCCGAAGCCGGTAATTTGGCTCTCAAGACCCTGGCCATGGGTGGGGTCTATCTTGGTGGGGGCATAGCCCCAAAAATCATATCCGCGCTACGGGAAGACACATTCATGAAAGCGTTTCTGGCAAAGGGCCGGTACAAACGGTTATTGGCCAAGATTCCCGTGCGAGTGATCTTGAATCCCCATACCGCATTAATCGGAGCAGCCTCCGTCGCTGCAGGTCTGGCTGGCTAACACCATGAAATCAAAGCATATCCTGGGTAACCATCAAAACTCACACCCCCCATCCTTTCTTCAATATCATGCTGACAGCCATGTGCCTCTGTTTTTTTTACCCTCATCCCCGCAGCTTTGCCCGAAATGACCCCCAAAGCACCAGGCTTCGAGAAAGAATGTCTGCCAGGTTCGATGTCCGCCACCGAGTCTGGCTATGTGCCAACAAATTATTCCCGAGCGTGAGCCTCTGCTATGCCTTCCCCATCGACACCATTGACACCCGATCAGCAAAAATCCCAGGCCGCCCACAAAGCCCTTGAATTCATACAAGATGGCCAGGTTTTGGGACTGGGCACCGGTTCCACTGTCCATTATTTTTTGACGGCCTTAGGCCAGCTCGTACAACAAGGCTTACGGGTCCGTGGCGTGCCGACCTCACAAGCCACAGCGGTCTATGCCAGGAAATTGGGCATTCCTCTTATGAACAATGAGGAACCCTGGGACATTGATGTGGCAGTGGATGGCGCCGATCAGGTCGACCCCCAACTGAATCTGATTAAAGGAGGAGGAGGGGCGTTAATGCGGGAAAAAATTGTAGCGAAAGCCGCTCAGCAATTCATCGTTATTGTGGATCAGGCTAAACAGGTGAACCGCCTTGGGCTTCCGTTCCCCTTACCCGTTGAGATCGTGCCATTCGGTTGGCGAACAACACAACGGCATCTTGAGAATCTGGGATGGCCTTCCCCGTTGCGCCACAAAGCTGGTCAGCCTTTTCTCACAGACAATGGAAATTATGTGGTGGATCTCCATATTCCCGAAATTACCGACCCATCCGCGCTCGAATTGTCCCTGACTCAAATTCCGGGCGTGGTTGAATGCGGGCTCTTTCTGATAATGACATCCCTATTGATTACCGGCACGAATGATGGTCCCGTGCTCACCCGCGCATCTTGAGTCATAGATCTTCTCTGGTAGAATTAACCGAAATTATTCGCCATTGCATGCTACTGCCCTTACGTTCAAATTTGATAAAATAAAAGTTATGGATAAGGCTCAAGAAATCAGAGGTGCTATGAAGACCCGCTTAACGGTCAGTAGAAGAAGGTATCCTGCATGAGAGGACGAAATCAGGGGGAAACATCCTCCCTGAGAAACAGACACCATTTTTGGAGAGTCGCCATCGCGGTGGGGCTCCTGGGATTCACCCATATTCAATGCTCCCAGGCACCATCCTCCCCCACTCCGGAGACTGCCCCAGCCATCACCGCAGCTCCAAGAGAGACCGAGGTGCCCGTACCGGTCGTTCATGCAGCAGATCCCCCGACCGTGGTTAACGTCTCGACTCCTCTTCTGGCCTCCAACGAAACCTTTGTCAAAATCGCCAAAGATGCCATGGCCTCGGTTGTGAATATTTCGGCGACCAAACGAACAGTCCAAGCTCCAGGCAAGAATCCCCTGTTTGAGGATCCATTTTTCCGGAGATTTTTTGGGGAGGAATTTGAACGGCGGTTTCAACAACCCCGCGAACGGCAGGAGCAAGGCTTAGGTTCCGGAGTGATCGTCAGCGATGACGGATACATTGTCACCAATAATCATGTGGTAGAACAGGCCGATGATTTGATGGTCCTCCTGGGAGATAAACGAAAACTTCCAGCAACACTTATTGGCACGGATCCCAAAACCGATTTAGCGGTAATTAAGATTGAAGCCACCGGATTGTCCACCTTACCCTGGGGGAATTCTGCGGCACTGGAAGTTGGAGAGTTGGTGCTGGCGGTCGGCAACCCCTTTGGGTTGAATCAGACGGTCACGATGGGGATTATTAGCGCTGTGGGACGTGCCAATGTCGGCATTGTTGATTATGAAAATTTCATTCAAACCGATGCCGCCATTAATCCAGGCAATTCCGGAGGCGCTCTCGTCAATTTACAAGGCCAACTCATCGGCATTAATACCGCCATCTTCTCCCGAACGGGTGGTTATATGGGCATTGGCTTCGCCATCCCCAGCCAAATGGTAAAAAACGTCATGCAAAGCCTGATCGGGCACGGAAAAGTCATTCGTGGGTGGCTGGGCGTGTCGATTCAGGAATTGTCGCCGGACCTCGCGACCCAATTCGAGGTGCCTGATACCCAGGGCGCGCTGGTGGGAGATGTCTTTCGCGAAAGCCCGGCGGGACAAGCCGGGGTGAAACGTGGTGATATTATCCGCACCTACAATGGTGTCACCGTGAAAGATCCGAACCATTTGCGCACACTTGTGGCCGAAACGACACCGAAGAGTTCGATTCCTCTTGCGGTGTGGCGAAACGGCGAAATTGTCACTCTCTCAGTTTCCATCTCTGAAATGCCAAAAGATACGGCCTCATTGACGGAAATGGCTCCTAGTTCGGTCTCAGGTAACCACGCTCTCTCAGGGCTTTCAGTAGAACCCGTCCCACCTGGACAAACACGCGATGGCCAGGGGGTGCTCGTGACCCAACTCACACCGAACTCTCCGGCTGAACGGGCCGGCGTTCAACCGGGTGATGTGATACTGGAATTGAATCGGTCTCCCATTAGATCCGTGAAGGATTTTGAACAACTTGTGAAGCAACTGGAAGATGAAACCTCCGTCTTAGTGCTCTTGCAACGCGGAAAAGGCGCCATTTTCCTGACCATCAAACCATAGCGACTGGACTAGTGCCGCTTCTACGCCAGACCTGATACCCTGAGGACCGAACAACCATGACGCCACATGGTTCATCCACAAACTTTCTTCATATAACCCGATGGCTCTTCTTTGGGGTTTTTCTCCTATACCCTGTTTCCACGAAACCAATTCTGTGGGCCGCTTCTCCGCAAATTGCCATCCAAGCTGAACCGCCATTTTTTTCTCCCAACCACCTGAGGATCGGCCTGGATACCGCCCTCACGTGGAAAAATCACACTCGAGAAGCACATTCCATCGTGGCAGACGACTGTCAGTCCCGCTCCCAGTGCTCATTTGACTCAGGAATCATTCGTCCCCAACATCAGTTTGTCTTAACCCGGTTAGCCCCCGGGAAATACCCTTATCATTGTGGACTCCATCCCTTCATGCGGGGTCTGCTAACGATCCATCCTCCGCACTCCCCGTCCTCTGATATCTAATTTCAAAAGCTATATTTTTTGTGATGGCGACTTTCCTCCCTTGTCAACACAGGTGATTGGACGTTTTCGATCCTGTCCCCTGTCCTTTTTTCGTTGCATGCCATAAGTCCCTAATGGTACATTTCTGACAGACTTAGTAAGGGCAGATAGCGAATTTCAAGTAACGAACAGACACAGACTGGTCCCATCGTCTAGGCTGGTCTAGGACGGCACCCTCTCAAGGTGCAGACACGGGTTCAAATCCCGTTGGGATCACCAATTGCTATTATCTATTATTAGGAGCCAGTGCTCTCCCCCTTCTAGTTGTTTGGTCCCGCACCCGTAAGGATCAGAACCTCAAAGCTCCCGTCTGGTTATTTCTTCTATTTATATCGTAAGGATCTGTGATGACTACAAGAACGTTTCACGATGGCGAAAGCGACGGACTGGAAGCTCTGGAAGCTCTGGATCCGGAAACGATTGAATCTTTTTCCGACCTTCTCTCGTCCATGAAAAAGACCTCCTTTGGCGGACGACGTCTTGGTGATGCCTTTGAAATTTTGGACAAAATGGTCGAGGATCCTGATTGTACCGTAATCTTGACCTTATCTGGGGCCATGACCATCGCGAAAATGGGAAAGATTATCTGCAGCATGATCGACCGAAACATGGTACAGGCGGTGGTATCCACGGGAGCTTTGATTGCCCATGGCTTGAGTGAAGCCGTAGGCAAAACACACTATAAATATCACCCGTCCATGACGGATACCGAGCTTTATGAAAAGGGCTATAACCGCGTGTACGACACGCTAGAGATGGAATCAAATCTGAACCACGTCGAACAGGTCGTCACTCAAACCTTAAAACGCATGACGCCTGACACACCCATCTCCTCGGAAATTCTGACTCGCGAAATCGGGAAAACTCTTTACGACCACTACGAAGGACCGGGGATTTTGAAAAGTGCGTATGAAAAAGGTGTCCCGGTCTATATTCCTGCATTTACCGATTCGGAAATGGGGCTGGATGTCTCTATCTGGGCCATGAAGGAGAGGCAACAATCTCAAGACGCACCTCCACCCCCCAATCTCTCCGATCAGAAAACCTGGCAAATGTTGCAGCAGTCCCGCCCGGCATTTAATCCGTTCTTAGATCTCAACAGTTATACGGAAAAACTGCTGTCTGCCAAACGGTTGGGGATTTTCACTATAGGAGGCGGAGTTCCACGTAATTGGGCACAACAAACGCCACCGTATATCGAAATTCTCAATCTCCGGATGGGTACCCACCTAACCCCTCCGCGATATCAATATGGCGTCCGCATCTGCCCGGAGCCGGACTACTGGGGTGGTCTCAGCGGATGCACGTATGAAGAGGGTGTATCATGGGGAAAATTTGTGCCTCGAAAAGAGGGGGGAATGTTTGCTGAGGTGTTGAGTGATGCCACAGTGGTCTGGCCTCTTCTCATGATGGGGCTACTGGAAAAAGCCCGTCGCCGATAAATTCAACCCCTTGGCGCGACAATCTTTTCCCTCGACACGGTCAGCCAGGAATGCAACAATAATAGCCATGGAGTGATAATGACCATTGCCCAATCTCTCAAATCGACCGTATTGCTCGCTATCCTTCTTGGCACCCTGCTCATAAGTCCCACGACTTATGGAAACACTCCTGACTTCTTGATCCAGGATGATGATGTGGTGCGAGGAGATCCCAAGGCTCCGATCACCCTATTGGAATACTCGGATTTCACTTGTGGCTTTTGCGAAAAGTTTTTTCATGAGACCTTTCCCAAATTGCTTTCAGAGTACATTGAGACCGGAAAAGTGCGCTTTGTCTATCGAGACTTCCCGAGAGGCATGGGCAGTCCACTTCGAGCAGCCGATGCCGCTCGGTGCGCGGGAGAGCAAAATGCCTATTGGCCCATGCATGATCGGCTCTTTAACAGTGGAGGCCAGTTGGCGCCGGATAACCTCAAACAATATGCCAAGGAACTCAACCTCAACGGCGAACAATTTTCAGAATGCTTGGCTTCCCATCGCTACATGAAAGATATTGAGAAAGATTTACAGGATGCGGGATCTCTGGGTATTCGGGGTACGCCGGCATTTGTCCTCTTTCCTACAACCCTGCCGGAAAATCCTCATCTTATTTTAATTCCGGGCGCTTTTCCCTATGAGACCTTCAAGGAAGAAATCGATAAATTGCTCAATCTTCACGGAACCTCGACATCTTCACTGTTTGTACCGGTACCGGCGTCTACTCATATCGAAGGAGCATAAATCCTCCATGGATTCCGATCGCCACGCAATTCCTCATTGATCTGACACCGTGATTAGGTGTACATTTGGGCAGGCAATTTTGAAATTCATGTATTTACCTACAGAATGGTTTTGAGTCATGACTGAATCCCAATCCTTCTGGCCTGTTGAATGCGCGCAAGGTGAACCTGACTTATTTGTGTGCTTAATCTGTTTTGATGAAGTATTCAAAGCCAAGATGCCGGTCGACGGCTGTCCGAATTGTGGAGCCATCGCCGCATTCGAACCCTTTAGTTTGGATGCGATCAAGGAATGGGGGACGGAGAATCTCATTCAGAAAGCTGAACGGTTGCCTTCTTCATCCCATCCCGGTTCCGATCAGCCAGCTTCATCAGTCTAACCACCTCTATTTCACGAGGTTCTCACCTTTTCATGACTGTGGCCACGGCAAAGCCAATCCTTATAGGTGGCCAATGGGTTCAGACCTCCTCTGCGGAGCCCGTACGCAATCCCTATTCCAATGACGTAGTGGCCATGGTCTGCCAGGCCGAGCCTGAGCATATCTCCCAGGTCACCGACTCTGTGAAACGGGTCTCGACCGAATGTGCCAGGATACCGGCACATGCCAGAGCAAAGGCGCTCCGTCACATCGCCACAGGCCTATCCACCAGACGGGAAATGTTTGCGGCCACAATTTGTCAGGAGGCCGGGAAACCGATTACCGATGCACGCCGTGAAGTCGATCGAGCCATTCAGACCTTTCGTTTGGCCGCAGAGGAAAGCACGCGCATACCTGGAGAAATCATTCCAATGGATCTCACACCAGGTGGGGAGACGTATTCGGGATCTGTCAAACGTTTTCCGATCGGGACGGTTCTTGGCATTACCCCATTTAATTTTCCCCTCAACTTGGTAGCTCACAAAGTTGCTCCCTGCCTCGCTGCGGGAAACCCGATGGTATTGAAACCGGCCCCACAAACCCCGTTAACTTCGCTCATGCTGGGTGAAGTCTTTTTGACGACCGAACTGCCTCCGGAAATGCTGACGATTATTCCGTGTTCCAATACCCTGGCAGAACAGATGGTGATTCATCCTAATTTCCAAGCCTTGAGCTTTACCGGCTCCATGACGATTGGGTGGATGCTAAAAGGAAAAGCCGGATATAAACGGGTTCTGCTCGAACTCGGAGGAAATGCGGGGGTTATCATAGAACCGGATGCCAATCTTCCTATGGCCATAGACCGTTGCGTGGCGGGAGGGTACGGATATGCCGGACAAACCTGTATCTCTGTGCAACGAATATTCGTCCATGAATCGCGGTACGACGACTTCCTCAATACCTTTGTTGACCGGGTTCGATTATTGCCCATGGGCGATCCCTCCCTCGAAAACACCGTCGTCGGTCCACTCATTAACGAACAAGCCGCACGCCGAGTCGAGACATGGATCCAAGAAGCCGTTTCGCATGGGGCAACAGTCATGACGGGAGGGACACGAAAGGATTCATTCATCGAGCCTGCAGTCCTGACTCACGTCAACAACAACATGAAGGTCTGTTGTGAAGAAATTTTCGGACCTGTCGTGACCGTCACACCCTATGCAGACCTGGAAGAAGCGTTTGCCCTCCACAATGATTCTGATTTCGGACTCCAAACAGGAATTTTCACCAGCAACATCGACACGATGCATCAGGCATACTCACGGTTGGAAGTCGGCGCACTCCTGGTGAATGAAATTCCGACTTTTCGGGCCGATCACATGCCTTATGGAGGAATCAAACAGTCTGGATTAGGGCGAGAAGGGGTACGGTATGCAATTCAGGAACTGACCGAGCCCAAATTGTTGCTGGTGAAAAGGTCTTCTTGAGGCCTCCTAATTTTTCTTTCAACATTCAGTCCTCATGATCTTGCACCTTGCCAACCACTCTTGGTAAAAATATTCGGCATGCGTGGCAAGGTTATTCTGTCCCGTGACCGTATAAAGCATCCATGCTTTCCCAGTATATAATTTTCGCAAACAGGTTGGAGAGCGAGGTTGTGAAGCGGATTCGACGATCACCCAGGCATCTCCTGCCTATCCCGATCCACTACTAACTGATTGACGAAGGAGTCGCGATGGTCCCAACACAAATGTTTCTCACCCGGGGTGTGGGAATTCACAAGGAAAAACTGACATCTTTCGAAGAAGCCCTCCGGAGCGCAGGAATTGCGTATTGTAACCTGGTGACCGTCTCCTCCATTTTTCCTCCTGACTGTAAAATCATCCCGAGAAAACGTGGTGAACAGTTACTCCATCCCGGAGAAATTACCTTTTGCGTCATGGCCAGATCGGAAACGAATGAGCGGAATCGCTTGATTTCGGCTTCAATCGGCTTGGCCATTCCCTCCGGGAGGAAAGTCAATTACGGTTACTTGTCAGAACATCATGGCTATGGAGAAACGGACGAAGAGGCGGGAGAATACACTGAGGACCTCGCAGCCCAAATGCTCGCGACCACCCTTGGCATCAAATTCGATCCTAATGTCGCATGGAAGGAACGTGAACAGGTTTTCAAAATGGGAAGGGATATTGTTCGAACCCAGAACATTACGCAATCTGCGATCGGGAAACCAAATCTCTGGACGACCGTGGTCGCGTGTGCAGTCTTTATTCCTCTTGAAAACATCAAGGACGACCCAAAGCCTCGCCACAAAAAATCAAAATAGAGTCGTGGATTGTGCAAACCACCCTTGTGAAGCATTGCTTCTCTTTCTCGAGTCTTGAGCAACCTGACAAAACCTCCTTCGGACATCATTTCATGCCGTAGGATGACCCTCCATATACCGTATCGGTTCTGCAGGAGCCGACCCTTTTCCTCACAGTGAAAAATCCGCGCACAAGACGGTATGGTCCGATGGGCTTTCGGCACGACGAGGCTGAACATCCACCTTCACCGTGCGAGAAAAGGGAAGGAGCGGTGGAGTGACCAGAATATGGTCAATTCGCCACCCACGATTCGCTTCTAAAGCCCCTGGACGTCGATAATCCCAAAATGTAAATTGCTGGCGACGTGGAAAATGATGTCGAAACACATCCACGAATCCCCAGGACACCGTTTCTTGATAGGCCCGACGCACATCTTCATGAAAACACACATGCTTGAGGTGTTTTTCTGGGCTATGGACGTCAACCGGTTCAGGGGCGACATTCATATCACCACACCAAATTACGGATTGTCCTGGTGAGACCACACGCGAGAAATACCGCCTCAATCGCTGGAACCACCGTAATTTATAGGCATATTTCGGCGAATCAATCGCCAATCCCTGTGGAACGTAGGTATTAATAATCATTATGCCATTGACCACCACTCGAACCAGACGTGTGGAATCCTCAGGTAGTTCCCCGTCCTCAAAACCAAAGGCCACCGTTTCCGGAGATGCCCGGCTGAATATGGCGACGCCGTTGTAGGATTTCTCACCACAAAAGTTGATGACATAGGGTAAGTCGGAAAATGCTTGAAGGGGAAACTCATGATCCTGTACTTTAGTCTCTTGAAGGCACATCACATCGGGGTTGTGTTGCCGTAACCACTTGTGAAGAATACCGATCCGCTTTCGAATTGAATTGACATTGTAGGTTGCAATTTTCATTCGTCTTAAAACTCCCAATCACCTCTCACGCAAGGCATATTCCTCAAACGAAAAATGGGCACGTGTCCTTCTTCATCCGATCCTTAGACGGGTAACCTGATGACGACTAATTATTCCTTCACTGCTGATGAACTGGCCCTCTTGGCCGATCAGGAATTTTTCCGAAAGAAAGCCACGATTTCAGTCAAAATCAAACAGATCCTGGAACAGATTCAGAACGGGATCGAGGCAGAAATCGCCTCACAACCATTTCTCGCTCCTGAAGGGTTCGACCCCCAAGCCAGGCAATTTGTGAAAGGCGAACATCTGGAAAATTTTCCATATCAATATGTGGATTTCCCTAGATTTTATACCCGTGAGAACAAATTCGCGTTCCGTTCCCTTGTCTGGTGGGGGCACCACATGGTCTTCGCGCTGATCGTTGAGGGCGCGCTTGTGAAGCAGTATCGACGCAATCTTTTTAATCGATATTCGGAGGTGGCAGATCACCATCTCTGCCTCTGCCTCAGTCCATCTCTCTGGGAATGGAAGGCCGGATCAGGCTTGACCCTTCCGATCACCCACGATCGACGATCAGAAATCGCCGCCACGCTCGACCATCGCACGTTTTTTAAAATTGCGCGGTTTCTTCCGTTAGATGCTCCGGCAGTAAAAATAGGGACCATGGTGGAAGAAGGATTAAAGGCATTTAGGGCGATCTTACCGGTCATTACGGCCTAGTTACACAATCTCCTCGCGCACAGTGACTTTACAAAAAATGTTCTTTGACTCCCGGCCTTATTCTTCCTCAGCCAGGCCAAGCAATCCGGTAACTTGTTCCACCGAATACGTCTGAGAGACCTGAAGGACAATCGATTGAATTCCGGCCGCCTTCAATAAGGTCTCCACAAATCGATCCCGGTCTTCCCGTCCTTCGGTACCAGGAACCTCCTTGTTCAAGGAAATCACTGTCATGACTTTCAGTGTCCCAGGATGAGCAAGAACGACATCACAGCGAACAGGCTGAATGGTTCGCATGGCCGCCTTTCGAGCTTCTTCATCTTTATCGACAATGGACAGAACACTGAGCAGCGGGATTTTGGCTAAAACCAGCATATGGTCGCGGGCCGCTAAGGTAATCAGATTGTACAGAGTCGCTTCTTCCGGCGACATGATGGATCGAGCGGTTACCACACTCTCACCAACTTCAGGCTTCAAATCCCGGGGATCCCCTGCTGGAATGGGACGGCGCCAGATCCATCTCAACAAAAACACGACTCCGAGCATGAACCCGGCCAGGAGAATCAGTGCGAGTCCGTTTTGAGACACTACGTTGTCGGTCATTTCACCAATGGAAAAAGCCGGTAACAAAAAGAAACATTCTAGGGAAGTCCGTGAATACCGGGAGTGACCGTCCCCAACATAACCGAATGGCGAGCCCCCGTGACTTGAGGCAGATTCGCACAGACACCCCGCACTGTTTGATACGCCAGCACCGCAAAGGCCTGCGCTTCAAAGGCCTGGCTGGATGCCCCACATTCCTCCATGCGCATCACGGGAATGGGATCGAACACACCGGACAGCTCTGACCAAAGCCGGGCATTTCGCACCCCTCCACCGCCAACCACCAACTCACCAGGGACCTCCTTCGTCCACTTTTGCGCATGGTAAATCACCTGTGCAATAAACCGACAGCTCGTCGCTAACAGGTCAGAAAAAGCCAAATGGCGTCGCTTCGCCTGAGCCCACACACGCTGGACATAGTCTTCTCCAAACATTTCACGTCCAGTGGATTTGGGAGGCCTACGAGACACATAGGGATGTGCCAGCAGCCAACGAAGCAGCCCTTCATCCATCCGCCCCTTCATGGCAAGACGACCGCCCCGGTCAAATCTGGCTATTCCCTTTGTTTCCCTACCCATCAATCCATCCAACAACATATTGCAGGGGCCTGTATCAAACGCCCGAACCGCCTCCAAGTTTCCTCCCCCGGGCAATAGGGTCACATTGGCAATCCCTCCCAGATTGACCACCATTCGTGTGGTATGTTTCTGAGCAAAAAGAAGGGCATGAACATACGGCGTCAATGGTGCTCCCTCTCCACCAACCGCCAGGTCTCCGGCTCGAAAATCCGATACGGTCGTGATTCCGGTACGTGCCGCAATCACTTGGGGATCTCCAATTTGCAGTGTCGAACGGATCTGACCAATACCAGGCTCATAGATCGCGGCAGGCAGATGATGAATCGTTTGGCCATGCGAGCCGATCAACGCTACACGTTTAGGAGAAATGCCGGAGTGCTTGATAGCCAACAACGCAGTTTTGGCAAATAGTTCGCCCAGGACCACATTGAGGTGGCAGATCTCCCCTACGGTTCCCTGCTCACAAATTTGTAGAATACGTTGACGAAGCCTGGGGGCATACGGACGGCCAACATGGTTGAGGAGGACACTCTTGAGACGATGTCCAGTTCCTCGAATATTCACGACTGCGGCATCCACCCCATCCGCCGACGTCCCTGACATCATCCCCACAACAATCATCCATTATCTCTATTCATTGGGTTGCACACCCCCCATGGAGTAACAATCGATATGGGATAAGCCTCGCCATGGCCCATCTATCCATTAAATGGTTCCACGGGAGGAGCGACATGTTTGCCCCGATCCCAGACCATACCAGTCTGTTCTTTATCAGAAAATCCCAACGAAGCATAAAACCCCTGATACCGCCTGGTGCAAAGCCAAAATAACTCCACCCGTGCTAATTTGGGATGCGTTAAAATTTGCTGGATAATTCCTTTACCAATATCCCGATCCTGATAGGCCCGATCCACGATCACATCCCAAATCGAAGCCCGATAGATAAAATCCGTCAACACCCTCCCAAACCCGACGAGTCTTGAGCCATCCCAGGCGGAAATGGCCACATCCGTATGAGCCAGCATGTTTTCAGTGTCATTCAGTGAACGTTGACAAGCCCAATCCGTTTGGCAGAACAATGCCAAAAGCTGTTGCGCCTGAATGTCATGGGAATCCGAAAATTTGATCATGCGTTGGCAGATTGTGGCAAGATGTATTACACTAAGTCTACTAAAAATACGTGATAAAAAACTGGAGTCGTGCCGATGTCGATGTTAGTCAGAAAATGTCCAAAATGCGGTAAGTTATTTTGGAAAAAAGAAGAAGAAATCCAATATGTCGACGAAAATACCTTGAAAGTTGTCTGCAATCACTGTCATCAGACTCTGCGAATTCCGCTCATCACAGAAGGCGCCAATGCCGGTGCACCGAAAATGGGACATTAGGATTATTAAAAATCCGCCTTCCGGTATCAGAGTTGCACGTTTACCAATTCATAGCCAATCGAACATATTCCCCCTTCTCTCTTTTTCATCATTAGATTTTTGACCGTATGCGACACGAGCATTGGGCCGGTTTAGATGTCTGTATTACAGGTGGTGTGGATCGCCAAGGGAGCGGCGAGGGACCACTTGTGGTTCTCTTGCATGGATTCGGAGCACCAGGGGATGATTTAGTCGCCTTATGGCGATATCTCAATATTCCGGATGAAGTCCGTTTCCTCTTTCCTGCCGCTCCCCTACAATTGGGCATGGGCTTTGGAGACGCCCGAGCTTGGTGGATGCTGGACATGGAACGCCTCACACAAGCCAGGGCTCAAGGACAGTGGGATGCGTTGTCACAGGAAATCCCTCGTGGCTTGCCCCAGGCCCGTACACTAATGCAGGATCTTCTCTCTCTTGCCACAGAAACCTTATCCGTACCACCAGCGTCGCTGGTCCTAGGAGGTTTTTCCCAAGGCGCCATGCTGGCAACCGACTTGGCCCTACATACCAACATTCCATTCGCAGGCCTGGTACTACTTTCCGGCACCCTCATTGCCAGGCAAGAATGGCTCACTCGCCTTCCCAACCGCCAGGGTCTCCCGGTATTTCAAAGCCATGGCACCGACGATCCTATTTTATCGTTTTCCATGGCACAGCAACTTCGCGAGCATATCCAAACGGCTGGATTACCCGTCAGTTGGGTAGAATTCCGTGGGGGCCATGAAATTCCCCTTGAAGTGTTGCAGGGCCTCGGAGCCTTTCTGCAATCAAGTCTTTATCCTTCTCCACTTTAAAAAAAAATGAGTTTAAAATTTAGGAGTCAGGAGACAAAAGGAGAACGTCTTCTTCACACCTCACTTCCGATCAAAGCCTTTCTCAACACCGTTGGGGGCAGGACAAAATATCGTGCCCCCCAAGGAACTATTCGCTCTGAAAAGATTCCAGACCCGCATTGCGCAGAAAATTCTCTCTCCGGTATAGTGGGATCTGAATATCTTATTATTTTTCACCAGGATTACAATTTTTCTTATGATGACATTTGAAGAGCTGAGCACTCAACTTCAGCAAGCCTTAGGCGATGCCGAGGTTTCGGTCCTTGATCGAACCGGTACCATGGACCACTTTACGGTCAAAGTCATTTCCAATGCCTTTGAAGGAAAGAATTTGCTGGACCGTCATCGAATGATTTACCAAGCACTCGACGCGCCCATGAAAGACGGACGCATTCATGCCCTCGAAATTCAAGCCAAAACCCGCAATGAAGCCCAAGGAGGATAAACTTATGAGTTCGCCCATTGAAGACGAAATTAAGAGAGAAATCGCCCAACACAAAATTCTCATCTACGGGAAGGGCACCAAGTCTGCGCCACAGTGCGGATTCACCGTGGAGACTATGGAATTTTTTAACAAATTCGGTTATCCCTATGAATTGATCAACGCCTTGCCGAATCCTGAAAAACGAGAGGCTCTTTCTAAAATGACCAACTGGCCGACTTTGCCAAAAGTTTTCATTAATGGCCAGTTTTATGGGGATACGGATGTCTTGGGTCCTATGGAAGAAAAAGGGGAATTGCAGCCACTCTTAAAAGCAGCGTTTCCCGATCAAGCCACTTGACAATCACACCAAACGTTTCCTGGCACTACAAGGCTCACCTCATTTATAAGGTGGGCCTTGTTTTTGTCTCCGACCTTGTCCCTGTCGGAACACTCTTCCAGCGAGACCTGACCTTTCCTTTTTCCAGCACGGAAACTACCAATACACCCCAAACGCTTTCTTCATTGATGCCTCTATGAACCCGGTACCTGCTGCTTGACTCATGGTTTGAATCCGGGAGGGTTATCAAGCATTCTAAGCCGTTCGATCATTTTTCAACCACATATTTTCTCCTGTTGGCCGTAACTCGTTTTTTTAATTGGGTTTTGGCCATTTGGTCAACCCTTCACGCGTAATCCCTTAAGCATGTTGCCTATTGTCCGATACATTCAACATGGAACCTTTGAGGTAATGAACAATCATGAAAACTCCCATCTCAGAACCAAGGGCAAAAGCTAAGGGAACATTTAGGGTATTTAGGGCATCCTCAGTCACCTTCATTTGTAATATTTTTATTAGTCTAGGAGCATTGACCGGGTCTTCCGCCCTGGGAAGCCATTTAACACTTCCCGGCTCTCAAGACTTGAGTCATGGAGATGAGTCTGATTCTCAGCCTTTCATCCGGCAACTAGAAAAGATTAACAACTATATCCCCCCTCACACTCAATCTGATCCCAAAAACACCAGCTCATCACACATTGAGAACGCCACTCTTCCTACCAATCCCCTTTACCCGTCGACCACCGAACTGAAGCCTTTAGGACCTCAACAATCCCCTTCCACTCCATCAAAGAAACCCAGAAAACCCATACATATAGCAGTCCTGCTTCAGAACATTGACACACAAGACCAGACAAAACTGGGATGGCACTCATTGCTAAAGGGTCAGCCGGAAGACGCGATTGCGGCTTATCAAGAATCCCTCAAAACAGATCCCACATCAGCCGAGGCATATCTCGGCACGGGCATTGCGCTTAAAAGCCTGGGCTTTATTGACCAGGCCAAAGACGCCATTCAACATGCGCTTGAAATCAACCCTCATCTCTCTTCAGCACTCGTTCATCTGGGATACCTCTATGTAGATGGTCACATCGGCCATTCAGATCACAAAGCCGCTCACCGACTTTTCAATCAAGCCTCTCAACTCGGGGATCCATTTGCCGGCATCGCACTCCTAGACCTGCAATCCCGCTCACGGCCGCAATCCTAATATCTGCGAAACGACTGGGCTTAAGAATGCCATCCCCTATGCCGATGGATTTTTTATGGGCGTGTCATCCATACCATTTTCCATATTCAGGCTGAAACACGGCCAAACGAAGTGCCCCTCGTAAAGGAGAACGGACAGATGCCAAGAAAGCTTTTTCGGCCACTTCATCATTCCCAGGGCTTTACCTTGGTGGAAATGATCGGGGTTTTGGCCATCATCGCCATACTGATTGCCTTGTTATTGCCAAAAATTTTCACCCTGATTGCGTCGTCTAAAGCCAGTTCCCTGGCTGCCGCTGTGAGAACGTATGAGACCGCCGTCGCAAAGTATTATGGAGATATCGGAACCATCTGGCCTCTCAATGCCGCTGGAACTCCGGCACAAGAGACCGGAGGGAACAGCGCCACTGCTACCTCTCTTGGAGCGCGTTTAACACTTGACGCCTCCGATCCGTTGAATACCGGAACCAATCAATGGAGCCGATTCCGAGGACCTTACCTAGAGAAATTCAATACCAATACGCCACCGGGACTGGGCACAACCATGTACATGCCGGCGCAAACGGCAGTTGCACTCGGGACAGCGACAACAGGGACGAATGTCGGATGGGATCTGAAGGGTGATGATGGCAACAGCGATCTCCCCACTGGAGCCAGAGTGGCCTATCTCAGAGTCGACGGAATTTCCGATACGGAATTCAATGAAATTGATGGAGTCATCGATGCCGGTATCGGTGCAAGCTTAACCGAACGCCAATTACGCGGACGCGTGAAATACAACCCGGGCAATGATCGCATGTATATTTATCTTACCCATCAATAATTCCCATCCTCGTTCATTGAGGGATGATTGAGAAAATCCCAACAATGGCTGTGCTCCCTCCTCCTATACGTTCCTTACAGGCGAGCACCCATTTGCTGTCACCCATAAACTTCTCCTAGCAGTCCGGCCTATGCCAACCGCACCCACGCCACCAGCAGCCGCGCGGCCTCTCCTCGGAACCTCCCTTCTCCAAGACGGTTGGATCACTCAAGAACAATTGGACTTGGCGGTCCGGGAGACGAAGAGAAAAGGGGTGATGCTCGGCCAAACGCTCATTGGCCTGGGATTCATTACCGAAAAAGTCCTGGCCCATTATCTGGCTGAAGGCACCCAAACCGGCTTAGTCGACCTCTCCACAATCTTCATCCCACCGGACATTATCAATCTCATTCCCTACGACATCGCCACCCAATTTCAAGTCCTCCCTCTTGGCAAACAGGGGAATGTATTGAACCTGGCCATGGCGGATCCGTTGAATATTGTCGCGGTGGATACCATTGAAAGTCGCATCGGGCTCAATGTCCACACCCACACGGCCCCTGCCCAAGAGTTAATTGAAGCGATCGAGCGGCACTATGCGCACCGGGAATCCATTAAGCAACTGCTTGATGAATTAATGGTCAAAGGGATCTCGGATCTCGGGGAAGACGGGAGCCGGGTGGCGCCGATGATTCGCTTGTGCAATCAACTCATTACCGCCGCGATTCAATCACGGGTCACCGATATCCATGTCGAGCCGGATGAGTACTATTTACGAGTCCGAATGCGCATTGACGGCATTCTCACACAAGAAATTCTCATTCCAAAACCGCTTCAAGCGCCCATTACCGCTCGGTTTAAACTCATGGCCAATCTTGATCTCACAGAAAAACGGACTCCCCAGGACGGCCGCATCCCCTTTACGTTAGGCACTCGCCGGATTGATCTTCGTGTGTCGACTCTTCCAACGAATTTTGGAGAAAGCATTGTCCTCCGAATTCTGGATAAAGGGGCATTGAAATTAGAATTCCTGGCGTTGGGGTTTACACCCAACGACCAATCGCGCATCCAATCCCTGATCCAACGTCCCCATGGCATTATCCTCGTGACGGGTCCCACAGGGAGTGGAAAGACCACGACGTTATATACGGCCCTCCGTCATGTCGATGCCAAAGAAAAAAGTGTGTTTACACTGGAAGACCCGATCGAATATCAAATGCCTCTCATTCGCCAAACGCAAGTCAATCCGGACATCGGCATGACCTTTGCGGCCGGACTTCGTGCCCTACTTCGGCAGGATCCTGACGTCATTCTTGTTGGGGAGATCCGTGACCAGGAAACGGCCGATCTGGCCATGCGCGCGGCCTTAACCGGACATTTGGTTTTTTCCACCCTTCACACCAACGATGCGCTGGGAGCCATTCCACGTTTAATCGACATGGGCGTGGAAGCTTTCCTCCTCGCCTCCGCTCTGACCGCCATTATCGGACAACGACTCGTCCGGTGTATTTGTCATGAATGCAAGGTTGAACGGACAGATGCCGCCACTGTCCTTGCAGATCTTCGAGTGGAATTGCCGGACAACATCCCCCCGACTCTTTGGATAGGAAAAGGATGCCACGCATGCGGCCAGACAGGCTATAAAGGTCGAGCAGGTATTTACGAAATTATCCAGACTTCAGAGGAACTCCATGGGCCTATCGTGCACGGCCCGGATATGGCAGGTATTCGGGCAATTATCCGACGGGATCGAATGCCAACGATGTTTGATGACGGACTCATGAAAGCCCTTCAGGGAATCACTACTCTCGAAGAAGTGTTGAGGGTGACCGGTGGCTAATTTTCAGTACCGCGCCATCGACGCCCATGGGAAGCCGATAGAGGGAGAAATGGCGGCGCCGGATCTTTTCCACCTGGAACGCCAGCTCCAGGACATGGGACTCTGGCTCGTGCGCACGTTGGAATCCAAACCGAAGTCCCTCGCACGAACCACTCAAAAAAAAGGGAGAGTCAAACCCCGCGATCTCATGGAATTCTCCACACACATGTTTACCCTCCTCGAGGCCGGCATTCCCCTTACCCAGGCTTTGAAAAGTTTGTCGATTGAGACTCCTAACCTTCATTTGCGTTCGACCTTACATGCCATCTTTCAACAAGTCGAGGCCGGAAACACCTTGCATGATGCCATGAAGCAACATCCCAGGATTTTTCCTCCTCAAATCACCAATCTGGTGCATGCCGGAGAAGACAGCGGCACATTGACCGATACCTTCAAAGAATTAGAACGATATCTGGATTGGCTCGATCAGATCCGTGGAGACATGCGTCAGGCTACCATTTATCCGAGCATTGTCATGGTCGCAGTGATCGGATTACTGGTGTTGCTCTTTACGTTCGTCATTCCCCGATTTGTCCCTATCTTGGAAGGTCTGCATGTGCCTCTCCCGAGTATTACCATTCTCATTATTACCCTCAGTGAACTTTTTGTGGGGAGCTGGTGGCTCTGGAGTTCGTTCCTCCTGCTCGGCCCAATGGTGTGGACCCTGGGGCAAAAATACCTGCCGGGATTCGCTCACTGGCGGGACCGCATGGTCTTACGACTCCCAGTTCTGGGGGAACTCATCCGTATGCTCACGATATCCAAATTTGTCCAAAACTTTGCCGTCTTGTATCGAGCCGGTATCCCTGTTCTGCAATGCCTGCAACTGTGCCAGGGATTGGTGGGCAATTCTGTCATGGAACGGGCGCTTCAGGACACGCAGCGCGCCGTGTCCGAGGGCTCCACCATCAATGAATCTTTAAACCGTCATCCGGTCTTTCCGCCAATGGTGATTCAAATGATCTCAGTCGGGGAAGCCACCGGGACATTACCCCACACGCTCATGAATGTGGCTCATTATTATAATCGGGAAATTCCGCGCAGAATCAAAAAAGTTTTTGGCATTCTCGAGCCTCTGATTACTCTGGGATTAATCGCAATTGTGGGTATCGTCGCACTATCGCTATTTATGCCCATGATGAGTTTAATGGGTGGAATCCATTGACAGGCAACCTGAGCCACACCGGCGTTGCCTTACCTTCCCCGCTCCGCCGCTGGAATGCCTCTGACCCGGAAGCCGGAACGACCCTCATTGTTTTTATCGGCCTGTTGGCGATTCTATCTATAGGGCTCGCTGTTGTGTCGCCCTCCATGGTCAGAGTCTGGGATCCAACGAGTGAAGACCGTGAAATCCGTGATCTTCAGCTCATCGCCAACGGAATCATCTCGTATCTTCGACAGAACCACGCGTTCCCCTCTTCGTTACTCATCCTTTCCCCTGACTTTGTGCCATTGCCTCAGGCCCGAATGACGCGAAACGCACGAGGATTTCCCCGCTATTATTCGGTGCATCCCTCCATAACCGGATTCCAAAACTCGACGGGACTGACTGGCGGTGAACTCGGCAATGCCCGGTTTCTTCTCATATCCAATCTCGCACAAGATGCGGCCACGGCCATCACCACACCCGTCTCCTTTGAAACCTGGTGGAACATGAATGACAGCACGACTCCTCCGCTCATAATTCATCGTGGAACGGTCAGCCATCTTTTTTATATGGTAGACCTTATCCCCAAGGGAAATGGCGGAAGTTTTTCCATTGACCACCAACCAACTCATTCCAACGGCGCTCTTCTTCCAACACATAGCCGCTTTCACCTTCTGGGCACCGAAATCGGTTTGGACGAGGACAATAACTACAACACCCCTGATTTTGAGTTCTCTCTTACCACCAATACCGGTTATTGGTTCGACCCTTTGTGCGTCGCCACCAAACGATGGAATCCTCTGCCTCCGCCCTGTTAGGCGGAAAGATTCTCGAGACGTTCTCGCTCCCTGACGCGGCAAAAAATGACTGCTCTCCCACCTCCCTAACCTGACCTCCGGCTGATCGTCCCGCCCCCTGAGGTCCTCGCAAACCCGCCATGATCATTTGAAAAATTTAAGAAAATTAAGATTGGCTTTTTAAACACCGAAAGAAGGGTTGGTGGACTACCAGGCGGGATATGCCCGATGGAGAGAAGAGCACTCACACGCACCACCGAGACAAAAACCACGCTGAGAAAGAGCAAAACGGGATCGGACTCATGACGCGACGCAATGACTTTCCCACTCAGGCCATAAGGCTCCAAATAACCTCATTCGCATTCCAGACAGGCTGGCGTCCCGGCACCGGCCTCCAGTTCACTCAGTGCGGTACCCGGAACACGGTTCAAAGAATAGACCGGAAAATTTTCGGAATATTTGAGGCCTCACGCTGTCTATCTACACATGGATTTACCCTTGTGGAAATGATTGGCGTCATGGCAATTCTCGCCATTCTTGCCAGCCTCATTGCGCCAAACGTGATCAATCAACTGGCCGCAGCGAAGCGGGATGCCGAGGATGAACAATTGGCGACAATCGCCCGAGGCATTGAACTCTACGTTCGGCAGACCCGTTCATTTCCGGCAACACTTACCACGCTGAGTCCGGATTATGTCGCGGCCTCGCTGGGACAACTCACCACGAACCCGAACGGATTTCTCCGCTATTACTTCGTGCAACCCAACATCAGTGGGTTCACCAACGCCACAGGTCTCCCCACGACCGCCCTGGCCGACGCACGATTTATGGTCATTACCCATCTGTCCCAAAATGTGAATCCCTCCATTACCACGGATGCCGACTTTGAAACCTGGTGGAGCACTGATGAAACAGGAACACCGAATCTGAAAATTCATCGCGGGCACGTTGGTCATTTATTTCATCTCCTCAGCCTCTCCTCCAATGGAGCCGGAGGCAGTTACGCGGTCGATGGGAGCTCGACTGATTCCGGTAGCGGGACGCTTGTTCCGCACAGTCGCTATCACGTCTCGGGAACCACGGTTAGTTTGGACGAAGCGAATACATTTAGTGATCCGGAAACACAATTCACCCTGACCAGCGAAGCCGGGTTTCAATTCGACCCCGACTGTGCGGCAGGATCCAAATGGCGAATCAACAGTAGCGGTTGCTATAGCCCCTAATATTATGATCGACATCCCGCAATCACCCACATCATGTGCCGACGCTCAGACACCCAGACTGGAGATCCCACTGAACCTCCAGAAAACCCTGGTGAAGAAAAAACAGACGATTTTAAGCGTCAGCCTTTCAAATAATCGATTGAAAGCCTTATCAATTGTGAAAAATACCATTGGACGGAGTTGGGAACGTCCAGGCCGGCACGTATCCCTAGACACACTTCGGGATGCGTTGGAGGAAGCGATTCACCACACTCAATTTCCCGGCACGCACCTCTCCATGCTTGTTGACCATCCGCGGCTTGCCTCGCGGACCATTCAAATCCCTCCGATGCTCCTCACTGACCTCCTTCCCTTTCTCGAACGAAAGGTCCAACAGGAAAAACCGTGTGAGGGACCCGCGGCTTGGCGATATCAGATTGGCCTGGAAGCGCGAGGAAAATTACATATTCACCTTGATATTTGGCCACAAGACTATATCGATAAGATCGTGCACATCTGCCAAGAGTTGGGTTTATCTCTTCGTCAGTTGGCTCCTCTTTCTACTCTGGCTGAGAGTCAACTCAGCACGTTGCCCGTCGAACCGGGACAAGGTTCGATCCTGATAACCATGCTAGAAGGCAAAATCATGATTGCCGCAGGAAAGGATGATGGAACCCCGATCTGGACGCGACATCTGTTCCCCGCTCAAGACTGGGTTCCACTTGGAGAGCGGATCGGAACCGAGGCCAATCGAACGATAATGTTTATCACACAACAAACAAATTTACAGTTTCCCTGCATCTGGTTTTGGGACGATGAAGAACGGGTAACCGCGGGTGAAATACAGCCACACGTGAACACTCCCCTAGTCCCATACCCCATCAAACCGGACTGGAATTACTGGCTGTGGGTCGGTGCGATGCTTCCGGTCAATCTGCACCGTAACTTCACGCCCACGCAGGTTCTCCAAGCCCCGCTACGAAAGACCCTCACCAAAGCTTTCGTCGCCATGCTTGCGGTTTTTATTCTTTTCGGAGTTGGAACAACCAGCGTCATCGAAGGGTATTTGGCCAGACATCGCGCTGCGATGCAGACCATGACCGACCAGGTCACCACCCTCCAGCAGGATCACGCGCAATGGGAACATCGCCTCATGTCGTTAGACACGAAACGGCAATGGGCCCAATCCGTCAGAGAAACCACCAGGCCGGAATTAGAAGGCCCGTTTCTCAGCTATCTGGGATCCATTATCCCGGCACAGGTCATCTTGCGCAAAGCCTTTGTGGAGCGAACCCAGGACGGATGGAACGTGGAGCTGGACGGTAGCGCTTCTACCAATCTTGCCGCCACATTGCTTGTCGTGGATCAATTCGTGCAACAGCTGGCGGATGGACCATATCATGTGTCCCTGCATGAGGATTGGCGGGATCAACTCTTGACCCAAACCGCCACCTCAAGCAATGAGCGTCCACTCTATCGGTTCACCTTGAAGGGAACCATGTTATGAAGTGGCTTCGCCGTTTTGAGTGGCCCAATCCCCAACAGCTCAAAAGCACGGCCCTGGTGGTGCTCCTGATTGGCACGTTATCCATTGTGGGCTGGGTGAGTCTGGATAAACTTTTCACCAT
Organism: Nitrospirales bacterium; assembly: GCA_021604105.1. Taxonomy (GTDB): domain Bacteria; phylum Nitrospirota; class Nitrospiria; order Nitrospirales; family UBA8639; genus Nitrospira_E. The sequence goes on from BQIW01000005.1 coordinate 23,971, forward strand.
TCAGAAGCGCCAATCGTTGACTCAAGATGCGATCGGCTTGGAACGACAAGTGTCGGAGCTTCGCTCTCAATACCTTCAGGCTCGTCCGGATGCGCTTGACACCCACCTCCAACTGGCTGAACAACGCTTACTCCACAACTTCACCCATTTAGCACAATGGGCGCAAACGCTTCAAACCGACGGCAAACAGTGGAACCTCCTCATCCAGTATCGGATTTTGAACACAGAACGCACCACCGCTCCCATCCAGGGAGTGACATTGGTTCCGTTGGAAATTCAAGTCAACTCGCAGGGACACACCAATGCGTATCGTTCCTATCTTCAATTTCTAAAATCTCTCACCAGATCCGGACCAAGAGTCGACATTCAGAATGTGACGGTCATGGGGGATGGTCAACAAGCCACTCATTTAACCATTGGATTGTCGGTATGGATGAAAATCAGCGATTCCGTCGAGCTTTAAAAAATCCGTTTGTCACGATTGGTCTGTGCCTTCTGGCAGGATTCGCAGTCTATACCAATATCGTGGATACGGCATCCGATGCACCGGGAATCATCTCCGTGGGACTGAATCGACTGCTTTCTGCCCCGACTCTCTCTCCCCTTACCTCTGCGGGGCGACCCCATGACGATGAGGCTGGTCAATGGATCGAATACTCAAGCCGTGATCCTTTTGCCCCCATGATGGTCGCCTCTCAGGCTCCCTCGTCCCCACCATCAATGGGAGGGGACCAAACAGGTAGGCACCCACAGATGAAACATGCGCTTACCCTTAAAGCCATTGCCGTCGAAGGCGAACAACGGAGTGCCGTGATCAACCGGACCGTCGTGTATGAAGGAGAAACGATTAAGGGGTATCAGGTCCTGTCCATTCAGGCCAAAGGCGTATGGCTCAAACATCAGGGAAAAACCCAGTGGTTAACATTTTCTGAGAAAGCCACGTCATAACTTTCCTCAACACTCTATGAAAGACGACATGCGACACAACACTATAGGGATCCCTCAGACCTTCATGATGTCCGGTCAACCGTTCAACGGGGCATATAACACATATGGCGTCCGAGTCATTCAAATCCTGGCTATCTTGGGCATGTTCAGCCTGTGGGGATGTACCATCTCCAACCCGGATGTAGACCTGTCAATTCCAGATACCAACACCACACAGACCTCCCATAAATCTTCCTTGAATTCAGAATTATCCCCCCTACCCGGAAACAATCCTCAGTCAACATTTTCGCTAGAGGATCGCATGTGGCTTACCGGCGATCTTCCCAAAGCTCCGGCACCAGCACCTGCCCCTTCTTTGGGGCCTTTGTATTCGTTTCGCGCACAGGACCTGCCTGTCATCGACGCCTTGGCGTTGTTTGCTCGGAGCAATCATTTAAATATTGTGGCCGGGCCAGAAATCACCGGCACCATCACCGTCGACTTTTATCAACTTCCTCTGGAACAGGCCATGTCGGCCATTTTGGAAGCTCACGGCTATTATTGGGAACACCACCAGAACCTGATCCATGTCAGACAATTCAAAACGAAAACATTGAACGTCGATTACATCCGTCTCGTTCGAAGTGGAACAGGACAAAACCGCGCGCAGCTCAGCTCCGGTTCCAGCGGGGGGAGCGGAGGCGGGGCATCACAGGACACCGGACAAATCACGGTGAACCAGGAGGACGAAATAAAATTCTGGGAAGAATTGGAAATGCAAATTAAGACCCTGATGTCCGAAGAGGGACGACTCGTGGTCAATCGTCTCTCGGGAACCATTCAGATATCCGATCGATATAAACGGGTCGATGAAATTGACGATTTTCTCAAAAACGTTCACGAGGCTCTGTACCGACAGGTAGAGATCGAGGTACGAATTTATGAAGTCGCCCTGGATGATCAATTTAGCCTTGGCATTGATTGGAGCAGAATTAATTTCGATGGCACAAATGGCGCGATTGCCCTTGCCAACATTATTACCGCTCCATTCGGAGGGTTCATGGCGAAGGCTGCCACGACCACTATCTCTTTCGAGGATGGGAGCTTTGATGGAGTTCTCGAAGCCTTGGAAGAACAGGGTGACGTTCGTGTGGTCTCGCAACCTCGCGTGGTCACCATGAATAATCAACCGGCCTTGGTTAAAGTTGCCACTGATCAACCCTTCTTTTCTTCAACCGTTGCTCAAGGAACTGCCGGTAGCGGCAATATTGTTACTGAGCAGGTGCGATCCGTGACGGTAGGCTTAGTCCTTTCCGTTACCCCTCAAATTTCCGAGGATGGTTGGATCATGCTGGATGTGACCCCTATTCTCTCCCGACTTCGTGCCATTGAGAAATCGCCAGGAGCTGAAAGAGGAGAGGCCGGGTCCACTGCTCCGGTTTTAGATGTCAAGCAATCCTCAGGATTGGTCAGGCTGAAAGATGGAGAAATGGTCATCATCGGTGGACTCATCCAAGAGGAAAGCTCAGAAACCGAGCGCAAAGTTCCTCTCTTAGGGGATATTCCCTATCTTGGTCGATTATTTAAGGGAACATACACCGCTAAAAGGAAAAGCGAACTGGTCATCTTTCTCTCCCCTAAGATTATACGAGCCTCATGATGACGACACTAGATCTCAGCATGTGCTATGAGGAATTGGGGTTTTCGGAACCCCCATTTCGCCTAACGCCGGATACCGATTACTTTTTCCCCGGAAGCCACCATCTGGAAGCCCTGAACCATCTCAGATTTGGCATAGCCAGTGGTGGACTCACCATGCTGACCGGAGAAGTGGGTCTCGGCAAAACACTATTGTGCCGGCATTTGCTTCGGCATCCGCCGACCGGGGTCCGGTTCGCCTACCTTATGAATCCGGACCAGTCCTATTCTGATTTACTTGTATCCATTTATGAAGATTTGACCGGAACATTACCTGGGGATCAGTCACTTGGGGCCTTACAACGGGAATTGCCTAAACTGTTGCTTCGTCTAGCCGTGGAAGGAGAACGGGTCGTCGTGTTGGTAGACGAAGCCCACCGGTTGAGTGGAAAAGTCCTGGAAGGACTTCGGCTTCTCTCTAATCTGGATACCGAAAAAGATAAGTTGATGTGTCTCCTGCTGGTTGGACAACCGGAATTAGAACAAAAGCTGGCGACTCGTACCCTTCGTCCATTACGCCAACGCATTAGCGTTCGCTATCGCCTTGAATCATTTACCTGGCAGGAGACTCGTGCATACATCCGACATCGACTGCATATCGCCGATGCCAGACACCGCCTGCATTTTGGTGTGGGAGTGCTCTGGCTCATTTATGTCTGGAGTCGTGGAGTTCCGCGACGCATCAATCAACTGTGTGACCGGGCTCTGTTAGCCGCTTATGCTCAAGGACGACATACAGTGACTCCCCTGATGATCTGGCGCGCAACCAAAGAATTTCTCCCATAGCGAGAGGATCACGGAAACCCAACAACCATGAGTATCATCGCCGATACACTCCAGCGACTTCAGACTCAGGCCAAAAATGAAACGACTGAGACGACCCAACAGGCCCCCCTTGTTCTTCCGGCCAGGGTAAGAAGAGAACCGGGCTGGCACCGCCGACCCTCTCCATTAAAGTTTTGGTTGATTGGGATGGGCATGGCAATCGGATTGTGCAGTCTCGGTATGACCGCTTACTGGATCGGTTTCCACCTGGACATTGGAATGCCAACGGAAGCCTCTTCTTTTGCCAGACAGCCTGTGGCCCTCTTACAGTCTCCTCCACTTTCGGAGACTCCACCTGGTCCTTCGGTTTCTTTTGAAGGCTCGCAGATACCAATTGCTGACCCGGTTGAGAGCCTTCCAGTATCTGCTGCCCAGGAACCGGATGAGGAATTGCCCACATCCCAAGATAGTGCGTCAATAGAGCCATCCTCCCCATTAAATGTCAAACCTGCCCTCCCCACACAACCCGCGGGAGAAACTCCTGACTCCACCGTACCTGCAACACGATTAATACCCTCCACATCCGATGAGCCTCAACAGAAAACCGTGGCCACAGCCATTTCAATTTCTCACAACACCACAGACCTCGCACCGACACACCCGATCACTGATCCGAAGGAAATCGGAAACACTCCTGCGGTCTTAGCCCTTGCCCAAACAGAACAACCTGATTCGGTCATTGTCGAATTCGCATCCGTGGATGAGACAGACACCCCCATCCCGTTGGAAGCCGATCCAGAGGAAGTAAAAGGGAATCCTGATGAACCCACGACCACCACGTCTCTTGTGATTGATGAACCTTCTGCCCCTGTGAACACGACAGCTCTTCCTCTGAAAAACGAGAGATTTCAGATGGACAATCCGGACTTAGGACCACCACAGCAATCTCCAGCCAATTGGCTCCATCGCGCCCGAGAACTTATCCAAAATGGTGAATACCACGAGGCACAAGCCATACTCTCTCCCCTCTTCCATGATCCCCCCATCACTTGGGAACCATGGTTTTGGATGGGAACGGCGTATTTGGGGGCAGGCCAACTTGAAGAGGCCGATCAGTATTTTTTGAGCGGCCTCGCACGAAACGACAAAGTTCCCCAATTGTGGATCCAACGAGCACTGGTGGCTCAGCAACAAGGGAGTTTCCAACTTGCAGTGCATGAACTTCGGCAAGCCGAGGCACTCCAACCGGATTTGCCCCATATCCATTTGAATATGGGCTATGCGTATGAGCGAATGGGAAATAATCGGTTAGCGAATCAATATTTCGTGAAATTTTTACAATTAACGGAAGGCCAGCCTGAATTCTTTTCTATCAGAAAAAAACTGTTTGCCCGCTAAACGTCTATAACTCCGTCGCAGACCTATCTAACCGATACCACTTTAAGACTTCGGTGAAAAAGGAAACGACCACCCACCAAACCCGATTTTCATCATTGTAGACGAGTGTCGGGACCGGATCCCCTCAACGGTCACGCTTTCAACAGCCGTCAGTCGTATTCCATGTAAAAGAGCTGTAACCTCATCACGAGGTTCCTCCACCCATCCGGTCTACATCCATGAGTGAGTCGTTTTGCCATCCATGAACAACATCATCCCCCTCATGGTCTCTGCGCTTGGGAATGAATATGCCCAACCATGGAATCAGTTTGCTCTTTTGGACCTACTGTAAGAAATAGAAACTCACCGGAACAGAAGATATTTTCCAGAATCGTCGCCGTGGGAGCGTATAAAAAAGTCCGGGAAATTGCCATGAAATGCGACCAGGTCTTGAATCGAATCAATATCGAGGTCCAACAACGTCAACCCGCCAACCAGGTCCTTCAAGAAAACCTAGGCAAGATCCGCATACGCATCAATCACACCCTGGACGGCATTATCGGACACTACCCCCTAGAATCCTGACGATTTGGAAAATCTCATGATCATGTCACCATGAATCTGAATAAAATGTGTTGATGGGCAATCGTTTACCAGATCTTTCCCGTTATATATTGGACCCATCCCGTCTCTTATGCTGACTGATTCGCCATCTTTCATGGCACGCCATTCTCATCTCGTTTTAACTCTTTTTCGAATCTCCCCCTTAATTTTGCCTTCGTTCCGTCCGACAAAATCAATGGGCAACATTTTTGTAGAAAAAAAGGCCCACAACGGGCCAGACAACCTGCATGTTCTTTGCCCTATGACCACACACAACAACAGGACTCAATTACCGGACGAGCCCAATCATGACTAATGACTAAAATCGTGAGCTAACATGCCCTTCGTTCCTCTTCACGCAAACGCTCTGCGACTGGGATTGTACATCAAGATTGAGGGATCCTGGTTCAGTCATCCTTTCCCAACCAATTCATTCAAAATCGAATCGGCAAAAGACCTTGAAACACTTCGTGGACTCACGAAAGTCAAGTTGTATTTCGATCCAGATCGTTCCGACCCCGAAGGAATTCGTTCCGACCACATCAAGGAGCCTGACCGGAAGGATGTTCCAAGCACGGTAGAACCAGACAAAGAACCCTCGACAGAATATGAGCCCCTCACCTCACACGATTTTTCAGAAAATGAAGTCACTACGGAAGATCCTATACAAAGGAAAGTCGCCCAACACCAGGCCTTCCAGGTCTACCAGGAACATTTGCAGGCAGTTGGGGGTCAATTTCAGGAGGTGGTGCACGAAGCCAAACAGGTTATGCAGGACGTGATCACTGGCCGACCTCGAGGACTCCGGACGGCACAGAAAATTGTCGGAGAGCTGTATGAGATCCTTGATATAGCCGACAATTCAAGAGCGCTGCTGAACCTGATCGGTTCCAACGAAACTAAGGAGGAATTTTTTCTCCATGCACTCAATGTGTGTTCACTATCTCTCATGGTTGGGCAGGATTTAGGGTTATCGCGCGAAGACGCAGAAAAGCTGGCTCTCGGGGCTCTATTTCATGATATAGGCGAACTCAAGTTTCCGGCAGAGCAATTATTACGAAAAGGGTTGATGTCTGCATCCGAACGGAAAATTTTTTTGAGCACTCATCCGAAATACGGGGTAGAGTTGGCCGAGAAGTTGCCCAATTTTCCCTATGAAGCGATTGACGTGATTCGCCAGCACCATGAACGTCTCAACGGGTCAGGATTTCCAACAGGAAGAAAAGAGGAACAAATCAGCCAATTCGCCAAAATTGTCATGGTGGTGGATGAGTACGATGAACTATGCCATCATCCGGATCCAGCCAAATCTCTCATTCCCTCAGAGGCTCTATCCTATTTATACGTCAAATGCCGGCACACACTCTGGCATGACGCCGTCGTCTCGTTAATCAGCCAGTTGGGTGTCTACCCTCCAGGCTCACTGGTCAATTTGAGTAATCAGAAAATTGGAATCGTCACCAGTGTGAACCTTGCGAACCGGCTTCGACCAGTCATTCTCGTCTATGATGAATCCACATCTCCGGATGAACCGATTATTCTGAATCTGTCTGAGGAGGATGAAGCGCTCTCTATCGTCAGCGCCATTCGACCCGTCGACCTTTCTTCCAAAATCAGGGAATGCCTTAACCCTCGTCGAATCATCAGCTACTTTCCCTCTGGCTCTTCTACAGAAACCGGGATCGGAGGTCGCCATACTCTTGCTGGATCTACTTAATCCCTGCACAGGAACGTCCGCTAGACCATCCTGACCAAACTTGGTCTGGTGATACGTGAAAACCTTATGGGAGTAAGGACCGCCCAACAATCTGACGGATCCAGGCTAACCACCATGTTTTCCTCGTTTCAAGGGGAATCTCGGGATCAGGATATTCCACCCACAGCTCCTGATTCCCAAGATACTGCTCCCCAATAAAGATACGTTGGGTTCGTAATTGCCGATAGCCCCTCTCATGTAACACGTGTATGAGTCCTTGCAGAACCTGGTCTTCGGTAGGAACGGGATCAACATCTATCTGAAGCGATTCATAGCGGAGCCGAGCCTGGAATCCTCCTTCACAGGGAATAACATGGACTTGCCGATTGAACCCACGGTCACGGTCATCCAACCCGGCAACGTGATAAATATGGATGGAAGGAGATGTGGAACTCATACGTGTAAAGGTCTATCATACCTCCGTTTGTTATCATCGCATAAGAGGAAAAAGGCCGTCGAGCCTTCGGAGCCACTTCCAGCTCTTTCGCCTTCGCACACAAATTCTCTTCAGAACTCAGCATGTCTTCTTCAAAAAGCCGGCGTCCTCGACTGACAACATAGAGCATCAATTTCCGCTGATTCCTCTTGCCTTCACCGGCGTGCTTTTCGTATCGTGGTACTCAATGATTGTGACTGAATGATGGGAGAAGATTTGTGTCGTATTTCCCATTTTCATGTACTCCCATATGACCACATGCCAAGCTCCCTGTCCCTTCAAAACCCGGTTGAACGTCCTCAAAAAAACCGTGGGCAAGTCTTAGCTCTAGCCCTGCTTGTGGCCACACTGGTCTTCGTCGTGGATCTCTTCCTCCCTATGGGAGTCGCCGAAGCGGTCCCTTATGTCGCCGTTGTGCTGATTGCCCTCAGGTCTCCGGATAAAAATGATCCATTGCGCCTGGCAGGACTTTGTACGGTGTTAGCGATTGTCGGACATTATCTTTCGCCGCTGGGAGCCGAGCCGTGGATAGGGATAACAAATCGGTCGATTGCTTTATTTGCGATTTGGTCAACAGCTCTGTTAGCCATGCAGGTGAGAGAATCTGACGAAGCCACTCGCGACCAGAGTTCCATGCTGACCGGCATATTGTCGAATATGCCGGCGGTGGCATTTCGAATCGATCAGGAAGGGGTCATGCATGATTCCTTTGGTCGCGGCCTGACTCGTTTCGGGCTAAAGGAACTGACCGCCCTTGGCCGAATTCCCCTGGAACCACCTGATCGGATAAAAAACCAAATCAAACAAGGCACACTTGCCAATTCAGTGTTTTACGAAAGCAATGGAATCTTGCAGGGAAAGCCCTGGTGGTTTTTAAATTGTCTGTGCAAATTGGAAGGCGACCAACCGGGCCTCATTGGGTTTGGTATTGATATTACTGATCGTAAGCGTGCGGAGCGACGCCTGGCATTACACGACGCCATCGCAGACATCTTGACCACTGCGACTAGCGTTTCAGAGACATATCCCCAAATTCTCAAAGCCATTTGCCACACGCTGGATTGGAGGGTGGGCATCCTCTGGCGGATGGACTATCACCGACAGGCCCTGGGAGCCGCCGCCATTTGGCCATCCGACTCTCCTCAAGCGCAAGCGATGTCAACTTCACACGCCGGTTGGGCACTCACGCCTCCTGCGGGACTGGCTGGGCAGGTGTGGGACATTCGAAACCCTCTTTGGATCAGAGACCTTGCCGACTACCCCAAAGACCCTAGGAGCCAGGCGGCGCTGGAAGTGGGACTTCACGCCGGTTTCGCCATTCCCATTTGCCTAGCCGGCAATACGAGAGCGGTTCTCGAATTTTTCTCTCCATACCCTGAAGAAGCGGATGATATGTTGCTTCAACGGCTTTCGAATATCGGTTTTCAAATCGGCCAGTGCATCGAACGGGAACATAAGGAACGTCGACTGGCCACGCATCACAGTTTAACCAATGTGCTCGCCGAATCAGCTGGAATGACGCAGGCGGCTTCCCCTATCCTGGAAACCATTGGTGAAAATTTAGGATGGGATCTCGGAGCTATTTGGACACTGGACTCTTCACAACAGGTCTTGCGTTGCCTTAATGTCTGGCACTCCCCTCACTTAAACCTCGATGCCTTTCGTCAGGCCTCCCAAGCGATAACGTTTTCACGAGGAGTGGGATTACCCGGTCGGGTTTGGAAAAGCGGCAAACCGTCATGGATCACCGATGTAGTGTCCGACCCGAATTTTCCGCGCGCGGCCGCGGCCGCACAAGAAGGTCTTCATTCCGGATTCGCCTTCCCCATGAAATCGGGGACCGAAATTGTTGGCGTTATCGAATTTTTTCACAGGGATATTCAAAAGCCCGACAAAGAACTATTGGACATGTTTGCATCCATTGGTCTTCAAATCGGCCAATTCATCCAGCGGACCGCGAAGCAAAGTCTTAATGGATAATCGATGATCCTGTGCATCAAGGTTCCGCCTAAGTTCCCGGTAAACAACGACATGTACGCGACGCATCTTCTCCTAGTAGCATGTGTGACCTTCCATCGGAATCTACTGCCTTCCTCCTAAAAAATGGCTGCTACATTTCCATTGCTTTCATGGGTTCATGGCCTTCATTTCAATAACATACGGGGAGACCTGTATGGTGGATTAGTGGCAGCAGTCGTAGCATTGCCGCTAGCCTTGGCCTTTGGAGTGACATCGGGACTCGGGGCCATTGCCGGTCTGTATGGAGCTATTTTTGTAGGATTTTTCGCTGCCCTGTTCGGTGGAACTCCTGCACAGGCCTCAGGACCGACCGGTCCGATGACTGTGGTGATGGCCGGCATCATCCTGAACTTTGCCGATGAACCGGCAGTGGCATTTACGGCCGTCATCCTCGGCGGGGTATTTCAAGTCTTATTTGGACTGATGGGGTTTGGTCGTTATATCACTTTGGTCCCCTATCCTGTCATTTCCGGATTCATGAGCGGCATCGGAGGAATTATTCTTATTCTTCAGGTCGCCCCTTTTCTCGGCTTGGAAGCGAAGTCCAAAGTCGTGGACAACCTCATGGCAATGCCTGAATACCTCTCATCGTTTTCTTTCTCCGCAATCTTGGTAGGTTCTCTCACATTGGCCATTGTCTATCTCACTCCTCCCTCTATCGGCAAACGTCTTCCCCCAGTGTTGTTGGCACTCATCGTTGGAACGATCGTCGCTGAGATATTCTTTCCAACTCTTCCGGTTATCGGAGACATTCCGACAGGATTCCCCACATTGATTTGGCCAACCATGCATACCGATGCTCTTGTCATGATGATCGAAGAAGCCCTTGTTCTGGCATTATTGGGAACGATTGATAGCCTGCTAACTTCTCTCGTGTGTGACAACATGACACGGACCCAACATGACTCCAATCGGGAATTGATCGGCCAGGGCATTGGCAATATGGCTGCGGGGTTTTTCGGAGGCCTTCCCGGAGCCGGGGCCACCATGCGATCCGTAGCAAACATTCGAACCGGAGGCCGCACGCCTCTCTCTGGCATGTTTATGGCGGTCGTCCTTCTCGGCACTCTGCTTGGATTAGGCCCTTTGGCCGAAAAAATTCCCCTTGCGGTTCTCGCAGGTCTCCTTGTCAAAGTTGGATTCGACATTATTGATTGGCGATTTCTGAAGCATATGGTACAAGCTCCACGAACCGAGGTTCTGGTGATGATCGTAGTCTTGTTGGTCACTGTTTTAGTCGACCTCATCACCGCGGTGGGAATTGGCGTGGTACTGGCCAGCGTGATGTTCGTAAAACGAATGTCCGACCTGGAACTTGAAAATCTCAGTCTGATCACGGGTACCTCGCTAGAAACACCGCTGTCAAAAGAGGAACAACGCATCCTGAGCCGAAACTCCGAACGCATTATCTTGATTCATGTGAATGGGCCGATGAGCTTCGGATCCGCTAAAGACATGGTTCGTCGATTAGAATCTGTGAAAAATTTTAATATTTTTTCCGCTGTGGTTCTCGATCTCACATCGGTGCCTTCCATCGACGGAACCGCTGCATTAGCCATCGAGGACATGGTGGCAATGGTGAAAACTCATCAGCAGCAGGTCTTTTTCGTGGGTATGCGTCCGGGGGTCGCTCGAGTTCTCAAAGGACTCGGGGTGCTCAATCAGGTCCCACCTGAACATCGATACCCTTTTCGATTGGATGCGTTACGCCACGCAGCCCATATTGGCGGATCGACCCATCCGTACGATGTTCCTCCCACAGAAGTGCAATCTGAACACCTAGAATCCTCATGAGGTCTATTTTGTAACAATGGAACTTTCCCTGATTTTGAAGGGGCATTCGTAGGGTAAGCTGAGTAACTCCTCACGACTCGCACCACCTGAAAGGTCCCGATTCGAGAAAGATCACCAATCTACGTAATGACCATAGTGGTATTAATTTAATCAGTCAGACTCCATCTGAGACCACCGGTCCGAAAGGTCACCCAACTGAAATGAAGACGACCGTTCCACAAGCGCTCATACAGAATTTCCTGAACCACACTCCAACCTGGTACAAGCTGACCATTCTGGGATTCTTAATCCTCAATCCCATCTTATTGATGAGCATTGGGTCGTTTTACACCGGATGGGTTCTCATCCTGGAATTTATTTTTACGCTGGCACTGGCTCTCAAAAGTTATCCTCTACAACCCGGTGGCTTGCTCGCACTTGAGGCCGTTTTATTGGGGATGACTACACCCGCGACGGTTTATCATGAAGCACTCAATAATTTCCAAGTGATCCTGTTATTGATTTTCATGGTGGCCGGAATCTACTTCATGAAAGATTTGCTCTTGTTTCTGTTTACGAAAATTTTATTGGGCGTCCGTTCAAAAATGTTGTTGGGACTCTTGTTTTCTATCATGGGTTCCTTTCTATCGGCTTTCCTTGATGCCTTGACCGTCACCGCGGTTATCATTGCCGTCGCGTTGGGTTTCTATAACATTTACCACCGCGTTGCCTCTGGCAAATCGTCTCAAACCTCTCATGATTCGACAAGCGATCACGAAATCGACGCACTTCACAGGGAAAATTTAGACAATTTTCGAGGCTTTCTTCGCAATTTATTAATGCACGGAGCCGTTGGGACGGCATTGGGCGGAGTCTGTACTCTCGTGGGGGAACCCCAAAATTTATTGATTGCGGACAAAGCGGGCTGGGAATTTATGGAGTTCTTCTTGCGCATGTCCCCCATAACCCTTCCAGTCTTGGTCACGGGATTGATCACCTGCATGATCGTCGAGAAATTACGTTGGTTTGATTACGGCTTTCAACTCCCGGATTCGGTTCGTCTCATTTTGGTAGATTTCGAAACCGAACAACAGAAACGACGGGATTCCGGGGACACCGCAAAGCTTATCATTCAAGCGATTGCAGGTATGTGGCTGATTGTGGCCTTAGCCTTTCACCTCGCGGAGGTCGGAATCATCGGACTCTCGGTGATCGTGTTTATTACCGCCTTCAACGGGATTATCGAAGAGCATCAACTTGGAGAGGCGTTTAAGGAAGCGCTTCCCTTCACGGCGCTCCTTGTTGTCTTTTTCGCCATTGTGGCCGTCATCCAGGACCAGAACCTGTTTTCCGGCATCATCGGGTATGGATTGAGTTTGGAAGGATCGTATCAAATCGGCATGTTTTACCTGGCCAATGGAATTCTGTCCGCCATCAGCGACAACGTCTTTGTTGCGACGGTTTACATCCAGGAAGTGCTCCGTGCCTTTCATGCGGGCACCATTACCCGCGATCAGTTTGACCTTTTAGCGGTTGCCATTAATACCGGCACCAATATCCCAAGTGTGGCCACCCCAAACGGACAAGCCGCATTTTTGTTTTTATTAACCTCCTCGCTGGCTCCGGTAATCCGCTTATCCTATGGGAAAATGGTGTGGATGGCGCTTCCCTATACCTTGACCATGGCGAATGTCGGCCTGTTTGCCGTGTATTTTTTCTTAGATCCGGCGACGGCATTTCTATACGACACCGGATTCATCCACCATCATAGCTTGACTGACTCAGGCAATCCCACAGAACCGCTAGCACATTAATGGTTGAAGATATCAGATAGTAACTGAGAGAGAGAAAACAGCACCTCTGCAGGAAAATGGACCCATTGCTGAAAGTAGGAGGGAAATTGAATAGTAAAGACTCAGAAATTCACCTCTGAAGCCATACCCTTGCCGTAACTTCCGCCTCTGATTACCGGGCCAGTGTCGCAACGGCTTCATTTTCCTGGATAACTCGCTCAGGATAGAGGACTATTTCTACTCGGCGATTTTGGGCTCTCCCCTCCTCGGTCTCATTAGTTGTGACCGGTCGCTTATCGGCATAGCCGGTGGCTGAAAATTGCTTTGGATCCATTCCTGTTTGCTCAATCAGATACCGCAAGACTGTGGTGGCCCGTGCGGTTGAAAGTTCCCAGTTCGTCGGATACTGTTTTTGCAGCCGGCCATAAATCCGGTGGCTGTCCGTGTGGCCTTCGACTTGGATATTTTTCCCCGGCAAGGTCGCTAACACCTGGCCCACCTGTTTCATAATCTCGAGCCCCAGGGGAGTCAAATCCGCCTCACCGGAATCAAACAGGACTTGCCCCAACATGGTCAGGACTAATCGGTCATGGTGTTGAGTCACCACCAGACTTTTGCCAAATTTATCTTCAAGCGCCTTGGTAATGCGATCAATCTCTTCACCGACTGTGAGCACTTCATACTTGACCTTTGCCAATTGCGCTTCCTGAGCTTCCCGAGCTTTTCGGACCAGTTCCAATTCATGTTTTAAACGCTCTACCTCTTTGAGCCTGGCCTCCAATGCCGAAAGCTCGTTTTCCAAGAGCCCATTCTGTTCACGAAGGTGGGACATCTGGCTGATTTGCCCGTTTAAACCGGATCTGACCTTTGCGAGGGCTGCTGCCAAATCATGAAAATCCACCGGCTCTCCTCCAAAAAGAGGATCGGTCAGAGAAACGGTTCCTTCCGTGTTACCGAGTTTCCGAATTTGCGTATACAACGCTTCGACTTCTTGTTGAACCGCGGCTAATTGTTCTTCCTTCATTTGGTCTTGCACTTCTACGGTATGCTCGAGGGCCGTCTTCGATTCTTGAAGCTGCATGACTTCAATTTGCTTCTCTTCAACAGCCTGCTGCAAGCGTTCGAGTTCCGCTATCGTGGACTCTTGGCTTTTTTCGTATTCCTGCAAAGCACGTTCATGTGATTGCTGACTCACACACCCGACCACAACCGTACACGCCATTGCCACAAGTAAAGTGTTGCCCAGTTTCATGGTGCCTGCTCCTTCCCCTTCACCGCCTCTTCTCACCCCAGGTTCTCTACTATCAATGACACCTGAGAATTCAAGACTGGTTGGTAACTTTGGGCCTATATGGTTTCGAGCCACTCTTCTGGGTGCCATGTTCATCCTTCCGGAGTGACCGGAGAATTCGTCTACCACCAAAAAGAGCAGAGAAGATTATTCTCGGCATTCCGGATAGGACACTTGAGGAAACCAACAGGAACAAGGAGAAAGTTGCTCAAAGAGGTCAGAATGGCCGGTCAATATCTCCCAATGAGATCAAATGACACGGTTTCAATTCACAAGGGATAAATAGGAAAAGATAAAAAGGGGAGGAATATTGGCACGAAGAGTATTGGCCTATGGAAGAGACTTGATCGTCATCACTCTTTCTCACCAACCCAGAGATCTCTCAGAATGGGGCCTTCAGGAGGTCGACTTTGTCCCTACTGCTGCAGCCTCGTCGTTTACCGAAACACCACCTCGTGAACCATGCCAACCTGATATTGAGCCATATGCTGAACCAAATTTGTGACACTGGAATCCATCATTTCCATAAGTGGAGACGGGTACAGGCCGATCACCAAAATCAGAGCAGCAAGTGGGATCACGGTGGTCAACTCCCGTATACTCAGATCAGGAAGTTGTGCAATGGTCGAATTCTTGGGTTGACCCAACACCACCCGTTGGAGCATCCAGAGCATATACGCCGCCGCGAGGACAATGCCCCCCATGGACAACAACACCATCATGTAGCTTTCAAAAGATGTTCCGACAAGAACCAAAAATTCTCCAATAAAATTGCACGTGCCAGGCAGTCCGAAGGATGCCACTGAAAACAGACAAAAAAGTGCCACAAACCGAGGCATCGATTTTTGCAATCCTCCGTAATCCTGAATCGACCTGCTATGAGTCCGATCATACAATTGACCCACAGCCAAAAAGAGGGCTCCTGTGGTTATTCCATGATTCACCATCTGCAAGATGGCTCCTTGAATACCATGGTTATTGAACACGAAAATTCCCAATGTTACGAATCCCATATGCGAAATGGACGAATACGCCACCAGCTTTTTCAGGTCCGACTGGGCCAAGGCCATATACCCTCCATACACAATAGCCGCCACGGATAGCCACAAGATAAACGGAGCAAAGGTCACGGAGGCTTCAGGAAACATGGGGAGACAAAATCGTAGAAATCCATATCCACCCATTTTCAAGAGCACGCCTGCCAACAGAACGCTACCGGCAGTGGGAGCTTCGGAATGGGCATCCGGTAGCCATGTGTGAAACGGCAACATGGGTAATTTAATGGCAAAGGCCATGAAAAACGCCAGAAATATCCAAAACTGGGCGTCAGGGGAATACGTGTTCTCTGCCAACGCTAAAATATCGAATGTCCGCCCCCCTTCCACGTACAACCCGAGTATCGCCAAGAGTAAGATTAGGCTACCTGACAAACTGTACAGAACAAATTTGATGCCAGCCGCTATGCGTTGGGGCCCCCCCCACAGAATGATCATAAAATACATAGGAATCATTGTGACTTCCCACAACATGAAAAACAAAAACAGGTCTAGAGCGGTAAACACCACAATCATGGCCCCTTCCACCAACAAAATCATGGCCATAAATGAGCGTACACGAGTGGTAATTGACTTCCAGGAGCATAGGACGCAAAAGGGACAAAGCAGAGTCGTGAGTAAAACCAGAAGAAGACTAATGCCATCCACTCCAACAGCATATTGAATATTAAAGGTCGGCATCCATGCCATCCGCTCGACGAATTGCATGCCTTGAGTGGAGAAATCAAATTCTCTCAAAAGCACGAGTGCAAGAACCCCATCCCCCAGCGTACACCCTAGAGTCACGCGCCGAATCCATTCCTGATTCTGTATACAAGCGATAATCCCAATGCCTAAAAACGGCATCGCAATCATGATACTCAAAAGATGTTCAGTGAAGATTGTGTTCATAGTCTCCCCTTCATGACATGCCGATCACGGCACATCCAGGACATGAAAGACGCCCTCTCGTTTTTCACGCACCCCGAGCTGAAATTTCAGTGTCGTGTTCGTTCCCTTTAATCACTGACAAACTATCTGCAGAGTCACACGACAAGCCAAAACAACAACCCAATCCCCACAATGAGCCAGAATATCATGACCAGTAAGTGGTGCTGTAACGTGCGGGGTTCCATTTCCTGCATCATATTCCCTGTGCTCGCTGCTTGATTTCCGGCACGAATCACGTTCTTATCGAGAACTCTAATCTCGATTCTTTTCCATAACCAGTTGGCGATACCTAGGCTGCGTTGGCCGATACCCACGACGACCCGATCGACACCACGAAGGTCCACCACCCGCCAAAGCCAACCGGCCATTCCTACGCTGTTCCGTCCCAAGCCTACTACCAGCCCGTCAATCCCCCGAAGGTCCACGACCCGCCACATCCACTTTGCCGCCGCCACCGACACATTTGCGATTCCCATGATCATGGCGTCAAACACATTCCGGTCGACAACTCGCCAGAGCCATCGGGCCAACCGGAGGGTGGGCACCACAACATACGCATCATATATTTCGTCAAAATACAATTTATTCAGAAAGTGGACATACCATCGCTTACTCATTTTCGATTGTTGAAACCAGGAACCCGAAAATTTTGTCAAGGAAAAGTACCCAACTGCGATACCGCCTACTGCCACAGCCAATGCAACAATAAGTTGCAAGCCGGTCTCCCTCGAAGTGTGCCTCTGAATCGGAGCCATCCGATGTCCCACGACAGGGGAAAGAAATTCCGAAAACCAACTCCACAAGACCAGCAACAGGCTTCCAAACATTCCAATGACAAACAAGATTCCCAGAAGATGGATGGGGGAAAAGAAGCGCGGCTTCATGGCCTGCTTTCCCATTCCACTTCCATAGCCTGTCGAAAGCGGTTCACCAAACAACACCAGCACACCCCGCATGACATACATGGATGAGAAAAATACTGTCAGAAATCCCAGAATCCAAAACGTCCATTGGGCTGAGGATCCCGGTTGAATCATCCACAATTGCTCATACGGCCCGAAAAAAATCAGGAACGGGGGAAGGCAGGCCAACAGCAGAGCTCCTAGCACTAAAGGCCCCATAGAAAGCATTGAGGACCCACGACGAGCAAGCGACGAAGGCGCATGCCCATGGGAGCCAACGGAACGAAGTGCATTTCCCGTCGATAAAAATAAGAACCCCTTTAAACAGCCATGGGCCAACATATGAAAAATCGAGATGACAAAGGCTCCGACTCCGCAGGTCATGATCATGAAACCGATTTGACCAATGGTGGAAAACGCCAGCATGCGCTTAATATCAACCTGAGTCAGGGAAACAAGGGTTGCAAAAAGTGCTGTCATACCCCCGATAACCGCAATGACAGTCATGGCTTCTGGCGAAAGTATCACGAGGGGACTCATGCGAACCAACAAAAAGGGGCCCGCATTCACCATGGTCGCGGCGTGAATCAACGCGGAAACAGGGGTGGGCGCTTCCATGGCAAAGGGGAGCCAGACATGGAATGGCACTTGTGCGGATTTTCCCATGGCTCCCAGGAAAAGAAACAGTGTAATGAGAGTCAGGATGTGAATGGGCACGTCCACCCCCAGCCAGCCGAACAGATTGATGGTATTTCCCTGGAGCGATGGAGCTTCCGCTAAAATGGTCTGGATATCGAGTGTTCCAAAAATGGAATAAGTCAGAATGATTCCAAAACCTAAGCCCACATCCGCGACCGAATTCACGAGAAAGGCCTTGGTCGCGGCTTGAGCCGATGATTGCCGCTCCCCCCAATGAGAAATTAGCAAATAAGAACAGATACCCATGATCTCCCAGAACACAAACATCATGAGCAGATTATTGCTCAAAACCAGCATGATCATGGCGAACGTAAACAGGGCAATGACCGCAAAAAAACGATTATACCGGGGATCGCCGATCATATAACGCGACGCATACACATGCACCACGCTGCTCACACCAGTCACCAAGAGCAGGAGCAACACCGTGAGCTGGTCGATGTAGAGACCCAAATCTACAATCAGGTCTCCCGATTTCATCAATCGATAGAGAGGAATGGAGAACGCCCCGTCAGTTGCCACTTGAGCAAACGCGATAGCGGAAAAAGCGAAAGAGAGGGCCATGGCAGGGATGCCGATCTTATGGCCTTGCTCTCCCAGCCAGGGTTTTCCCAGCACGAGAACCAGAACGGCCATCAGAGGAAGGAGGGGAATAAGGATGAGGAATGTCATATCAGCAGTACACCATATACCCGATCCTACTACAGCCCTGGTGGAACCGCGTTCTTGAGGAGAAAGTTGACAATGTGATCGCTCATCAGTCCCAAAACAATGACCGCCACTGACGTAGCGCCGAGACCAATTTGAACCGCCAACGGAATTTCACGGATGAGAGGAGACTGCTGAGCTGACCGGTCCCGAAACACTCGTTCAAATACTTTCACGAAGTAAGCCAGAGTTAACAGAGTCGCAATTAACACCGCGCCAATGGCAAGATAGTTCTGCGCTTCCACCGCGCCAAGAATGATATACCATTTTCCAAAAAATCCCCCGGTTGGAGGAATCCCGATCATCGACAGGGCTATAACCACCAGGGCAACAGACATCCATCCCGCTCCTCCTTGTGATCGCCCAAGATCCTCAATCGTCCGAACTCCATACAGATGAATTATTGCCCCCGCCCAAAAAAACAATCCCGCTTGCATCACGGCATCATTCAAAAGATAAAACACTCCTCCGACAAAACCTGTTTGATTTCCGAGACTAATCCCCACCAGAATCAATCCGATATGCGAAAGCCCTCCATACGCAAACATCCGCTTAATTTCTACCTGGGACAGAGCCAGAAATGCGCCAACCAGAGCTGCAAGAGCACCCAACAGTCCCACTAAAAACAGGATAGGGATCTGGTAGACCACTGCCTGAGCTCCGAGCACCCAAAACATAATGCGAATCCATCCATACAACGCGACCTTGGTCACTAACGAGGCCAGGATGGGTGACACTCTGTCTGGCGCATACGTATACGCATCCGGCAACCACCCATGGAGGGGCACCAAAGCCATCTTGATGCCCAGCCCAATGAACATGAATAACACCCCAACCGCAAGGGCCTTAGACGTCACCAAAGGGGGCACCCGCTGAGCCAGATCTGCCATGTTGAGCGTACCCGTCTCGGCGTACAAATATCCCACTCCCAGCAGATACAAGGAGGCTCCGAAGGTACCTAAAATTAAATACCGGAATCCGGCGACAAGAGCCTTCCCACCACCCAACCCGACCAAGGCATAGGCGCACAGGGCGGATACTTCTAAAAAAACGAATAGATTGAACAAATCACCGGCAAACACCATGCCGGTCAAGCTGGCTATCAATAATAAGACCAGGGTATAAAATGGGACAATCCGGCTACCGAGGTAAGGAAACAGGGCAGAACTGAGGAAGGTGATACACACCAATCCGACGAGACTCAAAGCCACGGTCATGACACTGGACAAGCCGTCCGCCACCCACTCAATCCCGACCGGAGCGGCCCATCCCCCAAAGTCATAATGAATGGTCCCGCTTTGAAGAACTCCCACCAGATTAGCGAAAGAGACCGGGACCATCGCCCCCAGCACGCCAATCGATAATGGCCGACACCACTCTCGATGCTTGATCCCGATTAGTGGTAAACCAATGGCCAAACTGAGAGGTAAGAGGAAAAGAATTGCTGGAAGGTGTCGCGTCATTCCAGCCTTTTGAGAATTTCTTCTTCGTCCAGGCTGCCGTATTTTTTATAAATGGCATCGGCCAACGCCAACGATACTCCAAGGGTGGCGACACCCACCACAATCGCCGTCAATGTCAGCACATGAGGGAGAGGATTCGCATAGACTTCTGGTTGAACGGTCTCGGTAGTGGAGAGCAAAATGGGCACCGTGGCACCTCGCTTGGCACTGGTGGTGACGAGGAAAAAGATCACACTTGTTTGCATGAGATACATCCCGATAAGTTTTTTCACCAGATTGTACCGGGTCACCATAATATAGATACCCCACAGAAACAGCAGGACAAAGGCAATGTAGTTGGGGCGCTGCAGCCACCCCCCGATCATCTCAAACATCATATTCCTGCTCGGTATCGTGATAGGCCAAGCTGAGAACGATGGAGATCCCTGTTACCGCAACATCCACGGCCACGCCGATTTGTGCCAGCAGAATCCCCGTATACCGACGTGCAGGAGCATCCAAACCCGGAATTTCCAAATTGGCATAGTTCAGAAATTCCCCACCTCCAATGAGACATAAGCCACCCACTCCCACAAAAATAATCAATCCGATCCCATCGCCATGCAAGACCTTTTCCACCAAACGTCCCTGAGGTGACTTCAGCCCAAATACCAAAAAAGCCAGGATCATACTCGTCGTCCAAATGACGCCGGCCACAAACCCTCCTCCCGGGCCGTACTGGCCGAAGAACAAAACGTACAGGGCAAACAACTGCGCCAGAGGAATGAGCAAACGACTCATGGTCTGAACGATGATGCTGTCGTGGATCTGTTTCATGAGCCTGGCTCCCGTAATAACAAGGCACAGGCAATGCCGGCGGTAAATATCACCACGGTCTCAATCAACGTATCAAATGCCCGATAGTCCATCAGCACCGAGGTGACCACATTCGGCGTGAGCGTGTCCGCAAAGCTATTCTGTAAGTACAGAGGAGAAATGTGCACGTTGGGCGGAGAGGTTGGGTCACCAAACTGAGGAAGATCATTCGCCGCTAATAATAACAGAATGCCCAACAACGGCAATCCGAGCACTCCAGCAAGAGGAGGAGGGGGACGACGAAGGCGGCTATCCTTTGGAGCGGTATCAAACAACGTAATAAGAAACAACACGGTGGCCAACCCGGCCCCAATCACGGCCTCCACAAACGCCACATCCACCGCACCCAGCCAGGCCCAAACCAGGGACAGGAAGAAACTATACGACCCGAGGATAAACACTGAACTCATCAATTCCTTGACCAAAAAGGTCGCGCTTGCCGCCGTCAGAACCAAAAGTAACAGCAAGGCAATATTCACGGAATACATCATTGGTCTTCCTCCGTCTGAGGTTTGAGGCCGGCCCGATACGCGGCTCGAACGGTTGCATGAGCGATGACCGGATTCAACAGCATGAGCAAGACCAGGACGACCAGAATCTTCAGCATATTGATCCCGAAACCCTGGTACAGAGCAAGGCCCGCGAGGACACAAATCGCGCCCAGGGAATCGGTCAGGGAGACCGCATGGGATCGCGAAAACACGTCGGGGAGGCGTATCGTGCCAATTGCAGCCACCACAAGGAAGAAGATCCCCACCAGAATTAACCCGATGGCAAGAACGACCATTTAGGGTGTCCCTCGTTGCTCAAGAAATTTGGCAATAGCAAATGCCCCCACCAGGTTTAGAAGCGCATATCCCGTAGAGATGTCCACAAACATCTCCACACGGTCATAGACTGTTCCCATGACGACCCCCAGAATGATGGCTTTGGTCGAAATTCCCGCTAATCCTAATACCCGATCAAACACCGTGGGACCCTGAATCACCCGGTACAAATACACGAGGATCAGAAATGACAAGGTAATTAACAAAAATAGAAAGAAATCAATCATCACAAATTCGTGTCTTCCTGAAAGACCCAGGCAAGTTTGCGCTCCATCCGGCCGGTGGTAAAATCATTCCCTGCTGACTCATCTATGGCATGCACGAGGAAAGTATTGCCGTTGATTTCAACCGTAATAGTACCTGGCGTGAGGGTCACAGAATTCCCAAGCACAACGATCGCGCCCCGATGTTTTAATTGAGACCGGTAGGTGATAAGTCTGGGCTTAATGGGTAACGAGGGATTCAGAATGAGTTTCGTCAAATGTAGACTACTCTCCACAATCCGTAAAAAGAGCCAGGGGCAGTACAGCACCATACGGCCCCATGGGAATTGCTGAAAGGGAGAATGAGGGAACCCCGTATTTAACCATGCGACTCCGCAAGAGGCCGTGAATCCGAGAACGAGGTGAAAATTGTCGTACTTCCCTGACAACACAAGCCAGCCACAAAATAAGGCCAAGGTGTTAGCGACAAACTGTTTGGGAAAAGAAGATTTCATTCTATATTATCTTCAGATCAAAACCTGAACGGCTCGAATCACCAAACCCGATAAAATATAAAAAAAGCCAACCAAATGTTTTTCGAATGAGGTGTTCAAAAAACCTGGTTGGCTTGTACTGTCTCCAGCCAATCGGAACTAACCAAATGCCGGGAACCCTACTGCCATGATGAATAATATTTCGGCACACCGGATGCTACCACTCTTCCGACTCAGCCTGCGCCAAATAAAAAAATGGGCCTCATCCTTTTGAACAATCTGCAAGCCTCCGACCTTATACCAGGCACCCTCTTCCCTCCACAACTCCGAATCAAAGAGATAGGTTCGACTGGAGTCGTTTAACCTACCTGCTGGGGGCTGCTTGGACCTGTAAATGGAAACGAAAGCCCTAAGGAATACTCATCCCACGTGGGAGATGATAGGAGTTTCGATCAGGAATTCAAAGCACGGCAGAAGTCAAAAAGTCGTTCATTCGTATCGTCAAATCATATGTTCATCGTAACCGGTTCCCAGGTGAAGTCAGAGAGATACCGAGAAAAGCTTTTGGAGCCCGGATCAAACGCGACGACATGCATCCATTGGTTATGGAAAACATGTTGAAGCAAATCGTGCTTCTGAATGATGCACCGTATTCGATCCGGCGGCGCCTCAATGATGGCAAGTAAGCGCATGGGTTCATGGTAGTGCCGTGCCCCATCGTTTACCGATTGAAGGGGAAGGCCTTTTTGCAGGTCACTTTGGCTCCCTAACATCACACCAACTCCGGCAACCATATTGTGAATGACCTTGCTTCCGCTCCCAAAAGCCCAGGGATCCACAGCCGAAAAGTAATAGGTTAAGTTAATCAATTCGCCCACGATGAGAGGTGCGGTCATGATTTTTTCAAGAAGGCCCCCATCAGGATCCGAACCAGGGTCATAAGAATGCAAAAAGACTCTCCCTTCCAAATCTAGACCTTTTGTAAGAGCCCGCCTGCCAATCAAAAATGCAGCATTCCCTGACAATCCCCATTCAGGACGCGAATTAGCCCAATCCATGCTCCGTTGCCTGACATGCTTAAATGCATCACGGGGAGACACCCCTGTGGGAGCCCCTGGAATTCGCCGGCATCGCTCCAATGCCTGATTGGTGCCAGCCTTCTCCAAGTCCTTCACCAACAGTGCTAAATCCTCTACATGGGTAGCTGGAATATCCTCAAGGTCGTACAACGTCACTCGATCCGTAGTCGTGTTGTGTTTGGCGGGAAGAAACCAGGTATCTTCCGGAATGACCAAATTGTGATCGTTCAGAATTTTCCGGACCTCCGGATTATTCGCCATAGCCGAAAAAACCCGGGCATTTGGATCACCATGACTTCCTCCACAGGCGCCACAATCCAAGGCCGCATAATAGGGATTATTATCTGACTGGCTTCCATGGCCGCAGACCATCACAAACCGGCCAAACTGTTTCGTCAGTCCGATCACACGCAACCCGCCTTCCACGAAGGCCGCTTGTTCCAAAATGGTGAAGCCTCGCGTCAACTCTCCCAGACGCTTCCTTGCCTGCGTGTCTTCACTGGAAGGCTCAACAGGAATTTGTGTGGCCACGGTGTTCCCGAGTCCTCTGTGTACCCACCGTTTAATTGTGTCGAAGGATGTTCGAAACAGGGTTTTTCCTAACAACCCGACGCTAAAAAACATCCCCAGCACATCAATTAACAAAAAAGAAGCAAATGGGTTGTGCTTCAGATCATGAAAGAGGTGATGACTGAGTTGGTGCCACCTGGTGCCGGAGAGATAGTCTTTCACATTATCATTCTGCCCGACTCGCGGCATTTCACTGACTTCCGCTGTGGGTGTCAATAAAATGGGACATAACGCCAGGTAGTCGTGGCTATCAAAACCCACATAACTCATGGGCACCCCAAAGAATCCGGCATATCCAAACGTTTCGTACGGCCCCTGGTCCTCAAGATGACGACGAAAGGACTCTGAGCGCGCATCGATACAAAAAATCCCTTGCCCCCGAGGCCGGTCATTAATAACTGGGGCCGCGGTTTGATGCCCGCTGATGGTCTTCAATAGTTGCTCCCGATAGACCTCTTCATACGCATCTAGCCATACCGGCCCATGCGCAGATTCAGGAAAAAGATCCAGCCATTCCAGTAATGTGGAAACGTCGGTTTGAGATAATTCGTGGACCTCAAAGAGAGTCAATTCCAAAAACTGAGCCAGGTGAAATATGCGCCAAGCCTGACGACACACCCCATCAATATAAGGGTCGGTCGTGTGAGAAGAAAGACGGCGCAACGCTTGTTCATCCTCACCAAGTTTGTTCCAATGGTCTAGCAGAGCAGGCAATGTCCCCTTGATCCCCCATTCACGTTGGCAGAGTCCCTCCACCATTCCCGATTCATAAAAAAGCCGAACGGCGAGATATTGCAAGGGATCGATGGGGTAGTCTGCTTGTGCAGGATATCCGGTATGGTCTCCACGCCAACGGATAAATCCCGCCCATCCAGGTAATTGCGCCAGATGTCGCGACAGATACTCTCGCCATCGATCCTTCGGAATATTGAGATCCTGCAAATGTCTGCACAGCATCTCCTCTGGGGAATCAGACAATTCGCGGAACTTTTGTCGAAGATGGGGAATCCCGAGAAATCTGCCTGAGAGATCCCCTTGCGCGAGTTCACGCCAGGCAGCATAGAAACCCTTTTCTCTTTCAGGCATGCTCCATCCGGCAACCCCCTCGTCAACAAATGCCGCAACCCACTTGATCATGTGCGTATTGATGGTCCCAACGATCTCGCTCCCCGTCACACGGTCCAGCCAATCACCCAGCGTTCTGTTGGTAGGTAAATCAACCGGGACCGAATGAGCCTCTTCCCTTAAGAAATTTGATCTTCGACTGAGAGCAGATGCATGAGAAGGAGACGTACCCAACAACGGGTCAGCCAATTGACAAGCCTCCAACGAACTTTTCCAGAGGTTGTGCAGATAGGCGAATTCCGGATCATGCCGGCACTTCTCGCACTCACGGATCATGCGGTCAATAATCGTTGTGCGAGAATCCTGCGGAACATCGGATCGGAAACGAGTTGTTGCACCTTCTAATTCTATCATCCAGGAATGAAGGACAGGATTGAGCTCTTCAATGCCGTAAATGGCATGAATCCTCCAAATGTCTCTCACATGAATGGCACGTCCACAAATTTGGATGGTCGCGGGAGAAGGAAGTGGAGGCCCCACTTGCCGAAGAGCCTGTTCGAGAGCCCCCGGAGTAATTCGGCCTTGATGAAAAAATTGGCGGTACTCTTCAACAGGCAAAAATCCCTTGGCACCCAACAACTGATTCGCCGCCTCAATCGCACGGCGAAATGGTAAATGCTCGAGATCCCGAATGGGGTTGTAGTAGGCAAATGTTTTCATCGGCCAATACGGCCCTATAGGCTGAGAGGCCTCCACAACGATTTCTCGCAGCCATTTCCAATTTGTCACGGTTGAACGATCTTGCTCTACGTTGAACATTGCCCCTCTTTCTACTTTTTCAACAGTACAGACATCTCATAGCGTCAAATCAAGATTTAAAGGATCCATTGGTGCTCTTACCGGTTAAAATAACGGGAATCAGGGTGAAATGGCAGAGGGAAAAACCTGACAAGACCATGCACCCAACTCATGAGATTTAAGTTAATTTAGCAGCGTGCAAAAATCTCTATTTTCAATAAAAAAGCCAACCGATAGGTGTCTCCTCTTTCCAGTTACAGGAGATTACTCGGTTGGCTTATTCTATCGCGTACCTCAGTCACACAGTGAATGATGCAGGCGATCCGACAAACCCGTTCTACGATCAAGGTCAAAACCAGCACAGATACCACCCTCCTCAGACATTCGAGGAGAAGTTCATTCTCTTCTTGACCTCCCTTGAACAATACGCTTATATCAGGGGGATACGCTGTTCCTCAAGTTCCTGTGATTTTATTTGGGGAATGTGCAAGAATCCGGAATGGATGGATAAGATTGCTCTTGCCAGAAAGCGTCACCGCATGAAACGCACCGTCACTCGAGGTGAAATGGAATCGGCGATCCGGAATGCCATCATTAAATTTGAACAGGAATTCATGGGTCGCGGCCCCACCGATGTTCGGGCCAGCATTCTACGCGATACCATCCTCATTCGGCTCAGAGGCGTTCTTACGCCAGCCGAACGCCAGCTGGCTAAGAGTGAAGAAGGCATTGGAATGGTCAAACAGATGCGCCAAAATCTCATCTCCCAAGGAAGAGAGCAACTGTGTCGTGAAATGCTGGAGATCACCGGTGCAAAAACAACTGCCCTGTTTACGGATATCGATACCCGGATCGAAGAACGCATCATCGTCCTGACTTTAGATCGTGATTTGGAAGCGACATTCCGGTAAACAGCCATGTAAATAGCTGGGGCGTTTACACCGTTTGCGAATTCTCATGCACTGGCTTTCAATTTTCCTTGTTCTCTATTTCCTGGCTTTTTGAATGGACAGAAAAATTTAAGCCTTGACTTCCCAGAGATTTGCCTTATCTTTGAAAGTATGAAAGAACAACGTGTTTTAACCCATGATGAAAAAAAAGCTTCTGAGGCGGCCTTTCGAGGATTGCCGATGAATGATTCGTGGACGGATTCCGCTAAAGCCGTCTATGTGGGTCTTCTTCAAGCATTAGGGAAGACTCCTTTGAACGATCCTATTCATTCAGAAAGTGAACACACCCAGTCTCCGGAAAGATCGGATCTTTTGCCTTCAGATCTCTCTGAAGCGTCCCAATCGACTCTTTCACTCAGTTCAGGGGATATCCCTGCTGAATTTGAATCACTCCCGATCCGATCCCGAAAGGAAGCCATTGAGTCCGGGATCCTCAAGGATGTCACTTCAACTGCCCAAAGCGTAGGCTTGGACTTCTGTGTGGGCATGACCAACCCCCTTTGGGATCAATTCATCACGTCTTCACCGGATTTTACAGAAGAACGTATTCAAACCCGCTTGCGCGATACACTGGTTGCGGTACGCCTCCGATTAGCCAGCCTGAAAACACCAACGGCACTGGTCGATGTTCCCGTATTATTGCAGTTCCCCCCGGAACCGACTCCGCAGCTCTGCTTAACCTTCGCACTATTTCACAAGGATCCGGTTGATGGCGATTGCCTGCTTTTGATTCATCCAGGCGAGGTCTTCGCCACCCGTCAAGCATTTGAGAATAATTAACTCACTCACCTGTGCCACACCTCAGGGCATTTTTGTCGGCGAGCAAAGTCTTCTCCCGATCCCCCCATACCGCTTGTGATTGTTCCCCGCTAATATTGCTCAAAATAGACCCTCAACATTGTTTTGGAACGCATACCAAGGAGTGGTGAGGCGAAAAGCAAGGGAATGAGAAGCATGGAAATTGAAAACCATGTGGTTTGTTCCTCCTTCTTGTTCCACCACACAAAAATGAAACCGCCAATGGGAGACATTTTCCATTGCAAGAGAGGGTTCACGCCCGTGAGCTTAGGGCTCACGGGCGTGATTCCATGAAGCAGATAAGAGCGAAGGAAAACCCCTTATTCCAAATCTCTGGGATTGTTGAATAATGAAGGCAAGGCAATATTCCCATGGCCGTACTGGGGGAAATTCGGGGCCTGAGAATCTCCAGGATTCAAGTTGGAAGCCGTATCGTCCGGCGGAAACAAGACCAGGGTCTGTAAAAAATCGATAATCTGCCCCTGCTGCTCCTCTGATAACCTAGCAAAGCGATCTCGGGAATTTTTCGCCTCTCCTCCATGTCGCATAATGACAGACCATAGATCGATACTCCGCCCGTCATGCCCGTAAGGAGCCGTCGTACCCACTCCCCATAGCGGTTCGGTCATAAACTCCTTAGTCAAAGAACCATCAAAATTGCGTTCCCAATAGGTGGAACCTAAGTCATGACGTTTGAAATCCGCATAGATATTCTTGACGACAAACCGCTTCCCATTGGGTTTCTTTACCGATGGCGAACCTGAACCGCGAACTTCTTGGAATTGGGGAGTCGCGATGGCGAACAGGTCGTTAAATATCCCTTTCTTTTCGTTATAGGAAGTTTCCACATCAGCCACCCGTCGATCTCTCTCAATGACCAAATTTTGGATATGACACCCCGTGCATTGAATGTCCTGAAAAAGTTTCTGCCCCCTTCGACTATCTCTCGTCTCGCGCCCAATAGCGGGTTTAAAATAATTCAACAAATAGAACTCGAGGTGGTCCACCAGACTCACAGGAATTTCATTGGCGACCCCATCTCGATCCGGATCATCACTTTCACTGGTAGCCGGAGGCGCTTCGATGGTGTCGGTCTTTCCATCCAACACCATTCCCGATGGCGTCACCACTTCCTCACCGCCAACCGCTTTGGCAAGATCGGGATCAAAGGCTTCAAGTCCCATCTCTGCATTCAATGCTCCTACCACAAATTCCCTGATGGATATGGTACCACCATGGTGAAAAAATGGCCGTACCCGTAGATCCGAATCGACGCCTTCTAATCGTGATGGGTCCGCCGATCCGTCAGGATTCACCCTAATTCTTCCATAAGAAATACCTTTGCTCTTTAACGACACCTCCACCGATCGCCCTCTTTGCTTAGCTTGGACAATGGCCCGATCCCGGGCTTGCCGTAGATCTTGAGTAATTTCATCCGCAAGCATCTCAATAATCCCTAATCCAAACAAATGCGGGGCATCTCGGCTATCTGGTCGGGTAAACACCTCTCCACCAAACCCCGCAGCTCCACGTGGTCGCCCGTGGCAACCCGCACAACTATCGACAAGCCCGGCACCGATCGACCCCTCAGTCGCAATATCCCCATGACCATCCCCCGTCCGCGGACCAAAGCCCTGTTCGACAGTAAACTTTCGCTGGAAAAGACTCCGACCACGCCGAATGGACCGAAACGGGTCCCGATTAATAATATAGATCGAGGAATCGGGAGTGTTGATATCTCCCCGACCCGCCCCAATTTGCTGCTCTAACGTTTTCTGAATTCCCGCTTGTTCATTATTCGGGGTTTGCGTAATATCCGTTTCCTGTGCCTGCGCTCCAGGTAAACATATTACAAACGACATCGTGCTCAGCACTATGAACAAAAAGAACATGGACAGACCACTTTTCACATACTCTCGCATAAGGAATCTCACTTTCCCGGGGGAACACAGTTGTAATCAATGAGGGGGAGTCAAACTTCTCTGACAACAGCAGTGGAAATTACTGAGGGGGAACCAGACTTCTCTCCTAATTCGGAAACAATTTTCCCTTCATGAATGAATAAATTTAGACAAAAAAGACTTTGAGATTTACTTTTTGTACAAATACAAGCATCAGCAATTTCAATGCCAATACATACAGATTGGAAAAATTACAGGCATTTTTCCTTTTAGGCCGCATTGGACTTAAGATCATGAAATGTCATTCTGGGAAATTCTGTATGGTTCACCCTTCGGTTTGCATTTGTCTGATTGAGAAACGTTCAATACATTTTTTGGTCACCGTAGTTTCATGGACCCCGCTTTGCCAGAACCATTTTGAAAGAGGAGATGGCCTTGTCCGCTGAACACTCACCCCTTCAAGAACCGCCACCCAATCCTTTCGGAGGGAAAACGTTAATTGTGGACGCGGAGAGTCCAGGTTGCTTCACCCTACCCAGCGAAGCTCTCGCTCACGCGCAACAAGAAGATCAAATATTCATTCAACCGGGGGTTTATGAGGATCGGTTGGTAATAACTAAACGAACCATCCATCTTGTCGGCGCCGGACGAGACCAGGTCACAATATTCAATCGGCGGAGCGGTCCTTGCTATCTTCAACGAGTTTCCGGCGGACAGATCAGTGGTATCACGTTTCGGTATGTGGGCAGCGACCAACATTCCGCCCTGAATATTTTAGATTCGGTGTGCACCATATCTCACTGCAGGGCCACAGAAGGCCTTTTATCCGGAGTCGTTATTTATGGACCGGATTGCCGCCCGACCTTGCTCAACAACGAGATTTCTCATAATCGGGAATCCGGTATTTTTTCGTTTGCCGGAGCTCAACCGTATCTCCGCGAAAATACATGTTTTGGAAATCATCATTTTGGGATGGCCGCACGGGACGAGGGCACTCGACCCGATATGATTAAAAACATCTGCCGGGAAAATATGCTAAGCGGCATTCTTCTCTTTCACCTCGCCAAGGCGCTTATTCTCGAGAATACTTGTGAAAAAAATGCCCATTGGGGAATCGTGCTCACTCCGGATTGTGAACCCACACCAAAATCTGATGACCTCCCCCAGTCAAATCATTTGGCACATAACCCTCGCGGAGCCTATACCCTCACGACCGAACCTTTGGCTGATATTGGTCGCTAGCGATCAAATCGCCGCGCGGCTGATCATTCAACAAGACCATGCAGGATGCCGGGGAACGAGGGTCTATGATAAGGTGGGCAACGTTAACAGGACTTTCCAGGACGATTCGAGATGAATGATCATTTGTGGCATCAACTGAACGCTGTGTTGGGTAGCCTCACCGTGACGGTGGGACTCTGGCTATTAGTGGGAGCCTTACCGGTGCCTATGGGAATGGCTCTGGCCATCGGGCTGGCCATCCTGTTGGCCTGGAGAAGTCCGTCTATTGGATCGATCTGGGCGACTTCCACATTCCTTTTAGGAGTGGAAAGTTTGGCGTGGCCCATCATGGAAATGGCCGACCTTCAAAAGCTGGGACCAGAACCTCCACTAGAAGAATTGGAACGGATTTTCACCGCCGTGTTGTTTGGCCTGTTTTCCGGCGTGTTCTGGATGACCTTTGCCTATGGCATTTTCAAACGCACTCGAGAGAAGAACACCCCGGCCTCCCCTTCAAGCACCCTTCCCAAAACAAAAAACCAGAAGAAACAGGCAAGAAGGCGATCAGGCTAATCACACGATGAGTCCAACCTGCTTCTATTGGGATTGTTGAATAATAAGGATGTTCAAGGAAAATTTGCGCAGGATGAGATTCCTCATCAAAGGCTCCGGGTCGTTTCAAAAAAGCATGCCCTGAGTCTTCCCGAAGGGTCCGTCCAGCAAAACCGCAGCCGTTTGTACGCGCGGAGCGTACGCTTCGTACGTGAGCACGGGAAAAGGGCGAGAACGCCGCTGGCGGCTTTTTTCAACCGACCCCTATTGAATGGCCATGGGGTCCACGTTAAATTCAACCACCACAGGACTTTTGGGAAACTCTACCTCATACTCCCGCTGAATTTGTTGAAGACCTCTCCGTGCTTCCGATAAGTCAGTCGTTTTTATCAAAAAAAGGACCCGATTTTTTTTGATCCGCCCTGGTTTCTTGGATGCCATCGGACCCAGAACCATTGGCGCTCCCATGACCCCTTTTCCTGCTGCACCAGAAAAACTTCTCCCTTCAAACTCTTTCAATCGTTGATGGAGAAAGTCCACGATTTTTTGCACGCGTGGCGCCTGCTCCCCCGTCACAACCAACAAAATTACGTGGGTAGCCGGGGGATACCCTAAGAGGTCACGCAACTCAAGTTCCTGGTCATAAAACATTCGGGGACACTGGTTCTCAATGGCTGTGAGGACATGATGATCAGGAATTCGGGTTTGGAGAATCACCTCCCCGGGATCCTTTCCATTCCTGGCCAATCTGAGAGCCTTCGACAACATCTGAAACGTTCGTTCAGCTGATCGGAATTCAGGAATATGGAGCCCAAGATCCGCTTCAGGAAATCCAATGACAGGAGCCGTAGGTGGTTCTGATTGATGAACTAAAAATTCCGTCCCGATCATGACCCCAATATCCCTTTGCCGGAATTGGCGTAACATCGCATCAGCCGCTTCGGGGGTTTTCACATTCTCCCGATCGAACCGGGCAACAAAGACCGCCGGGAAAAGACGGCTCACCTCTGCTTCCAGCCGCTGCGTGCCCGTGCCGGAAAATCGGAACACCCTCCCCTGACATGTTGGGCAGGTTTCAGGTGTTGATTGAATCCTCTCACAGTAGGTGCACACCAAACGGGAAGGTCGCTGATAAAGTTTCAATGAAACCCCACAGCTGGGACAGTTCGAAGCCTTGCCACAATCCCGACACACCAGCGCACCGGAAAACCCTTTACGATTGAGAAGTAGTATGACTTGCTCTCCCTCGTCCAATGACCGAGTCATCCTGGTGATTAAAACCGGGGACAGAATGGTCTCATACGGTAAGGTTCGTACATCCACCATTTTCACATGGGCAATCTGCTGTGATGGGCGTTCCAATGCCTCACCGACCTGGTCGGTAAAGCGTCCATAGAGTTCCAAGGAAGGAGACGCAGAACCATACACCACAAGAGCCTGATCACATTCTCCTCGCATTCGCACGACTTCCCGAGCGTGAAAATACGGAAGATGCTCATCTTTGTAGGACGGATCCTCCTCTTGACTGATCCAAACCATCCCCAAATCAGGAATAGGCAGAAATACTGCGGATCGAGTCCCCACCACAACTTGCACATCGCCCTGTCGAATTCGTTCCCAACGAGCAGCACGAACCATTGTCGAGAGATGGCCATGATAGACCTCAACCTGAATATTGGAGAGGAGTCGTACCTGCTCGCCAATGATTTCAGTTTGCTGCACTTCTGGAAAAAGGATGAGGACGCGACGGCCTTTATCCAGAATGGTCTCAATCATCTTGAACAACAGATCCTGTCGAACTGATTCCGATCCCACAACCGGCACCTCTTGAAAACCGCCGTTTTGGAGGGCAACCAACAAATGCTTCGCTAACCGGTTGTCTATGAACCCCGTTCGTTGAACGGATTCCGGGAAGTTCCTGGGTTCTTCAGGAGAATCAAATAATCCTCGGGCAACTGAATGCACCGGATTTCGCCTACCCCTGCTTCCATGGACCGGACTCTGAACCTTGGATGCTGAAGGCAAAATCGTCTGTTCCATAATCCAACCCTTCTTTTTCGCGCGGGTCAAAATATCTGAAACATTGCGCATCGTTCGCATAAGAGAGGATCGGAGCAATCCACTGGGAGCCCGTTCTAACTTGCGAAGCACCAACTGGATGTCAGATGCCAGCGAGCGATCCAATACGGCCTGTCGACCTTTTTCCGTTAGGGAGATTCGCCTCATCACTGAAATCGAATGTGGGGGAACAATCAACCGCAAGCATGCGGAAAGAGGAGCTAGATAATACTCTGAAATTTTTTGAAGTAGCCGAAGAAGGTTGTGTTCCAAAGGACGGCTTCCCACATCGGCCTCCAACGAAAGAATGGCACGCAACGGTTTTTGCCGGAACAGCGGTTGCGGGGAAGAGGAGACTTGTGCTTCAAAGAGGGTAACGACCACTCCAGAGACGACGGTAGAACCTAAAGGTACCACCACGGGGCTTCCCACATGCAACAGGGGAAGCAGATGGGGAGGAACTTGGTAGGTAAAGATCTGAAACCGTCTGGCCGGCAGAACAACGTCAGCAAGCATGAGTGATTACAGTTTTCATAAGCACAGAATCTACCAGTGAATTGCTCTGCCTACAACGCCATTCAACCTCAACCCCCGAATCAACAAATATATTGCTATATAGTGGGGCGAGAGCAAGTAGGCACTGAGTCTATAAAAATTCCCGACCGTCTCGCCTGCTCATCCAGGTAGGCAAGGGGTAACATCTGGCTTAGAGGAATATCCGGTTGCCATGGTCCATCACTGAAATTTCAAGCATTCCTGTTTGATACGACACCTGGACGATTTCGACAAAAATAGAAAGGACAGAAACGACTGATTGAAATCCTATCCAAGCTGTTAGGCAAGAATTCGGTCGGTTTACATTTTTTTTTGCGCTAAAATGCACAGCTGGAAAGATACACTCAGAAGCCACACAATCGTAGGAGGAGAGAAGAATGGGAGGCTTGGAAATTCTTGGAATCCTGGCTCTGTTGGTTGGAATCATTGGCTTCGTTGTTCTTCTAAAAAGTCGAAAAATTTCACAATAACGACCAAACAATTCTCTCTGTGAACACAATGCCATTTAATGGGGCTATTGAATAAAGCCGCCAGCGGCGTTCCCTGCCTTCGCCGGAGCGGCTTCGCGCAGGCAGGTCGTCATTTTTTCCGTGCTCATGTACGTGAAGTACGCGCTGCGCGCAAAACTGGCTGCGGCCTTGCTGGACGAACTTATTTGAACTGACCCGATACCTCTGATTTCCAACGTACCAGTTGGCCTGTGGGCCTATAGGCCCTTGGGAATTATTATTATTCATACACCCCTAATGGTTTTGAAAAACCACCTCAAGGAGTCAACATGATCCCAGGAGACGAACATGCGAACACCTTCATTAGGGGTTATTCCAGGCAACAACAGGTAGGGTCAAGAGTCAGGGATTTTCTTGAGCCGGCGGTCCAACGCAAAGCGCGTAATGCCAAGGTATTTAGCAGCGAGACTTTTATTATTATCAGATACCCGCATGACTTCTTCAATCAAATCGCTTTCAATGCCCGCAAGAGTTTGCTCTCCGAGAATCATTTCCATGCGCACCACCTGTTGATCCCCTCGAGTGACCGCATTGACCGAGGAACGTGCCACTTCATGAACTTCACGAGGCAAATCCCCTTCCGTCAAGCTTTTCCCACGACAAAAAATAGCCGCACGCTCCATGATGTTTTCCAGTTCACGAATATTTCCCGGATAGGGATAGCGCTCCAACAGCCGTTGGGCTTCCGGCTCAATTGCCGTAACCTCTTTACCAAGATCACTGCTTTGTCGAATCAACGTCGCAAGAGCCAGAGGGATAATATCCTCTGTCCGATCCCGTAATGATGGGAGATTCAAGGACACCACATTCAGTCGAAAGAACAAGTCCTCCCGGAATCTGCCTTGCGACACATCTTTACGCAGATCCCGATTGGTGGCCGCAATCAGACGAAAATCCACCTCAATATCCTCCTGCCCACCCAACCGTCTAAACGAACGCTCTTGTAATACTCGAAGCAATTTCGCTTGCATTGAAGGATTAAGGTCTCCAATCTCATCTAAAAAGAGCGTCCCGCCTTCCGCCTGCTCACAGAGGCCGGGTTTGCGCTGGTTGGCCCCCGTGAAGGCCCCACGCTCATAGCCAAACAATTCACTTTCAAATAATTCCTGAGGAATGGCTGTGCAATTGACCCCAACAAACGGACCTTTGTCCCGGGGGCCGTTATGATGAAGGACTCGAGCGACAAATTCTTTCCCTGTTCCTGTCTCTCCAAACAGAAGAACCGTCGTTTTCAAATTTTTGGCCATTTCCTGAATTTGCCCGACCAATTCTTTCATACTGGGACTATTGGCAATCAAACTGTTGAAGGCGTACCGACCGGGTCTATCCTGCGTTTCAAAGTCGATACGGCGCCGGAGGGTCAGATAGTCCAATGCGCGATCGATCACAGGCTCTACACTGGAGAAATCGACGCTTTTAATCAGAAAATCATAGGCTCCAAGTTTAATGGCCTCCACCGCATCCTCCACCGTGCCATAGGCCGTAAGGAGAATAACCAGGGACTGTTGAGATTTCGCACGAATTTGCTTGAGCGTCTCCAGTCCGCTTAACCCGGCCATTTTTAAATCTAATAAAATTAAATCTGGCATATCATGATCAAGGGCTTCCAATAAGGCTTCCCCCGAAGTAAAGCTTCGAACATGATGGTGTCGTTTGGCGATCCGCCGGCTGATGGCCTGGCGAACCACATCATCATCATCCGTAACAAAAATGTTAGCGCGCATCGATTACACCGTTGGGAGTTGGGGTTGGCATACACAAGGAAGCCACCATGTCATGGTGGTCCCAATACCTGACTGACTTTCCGCATGAATCTCTCCTCCATGGGCTTCAATGATATTTCGACAAATGGGCAATCCCAGTCCGGTTCCACGATGCTTGCCGGTGGTAAAAAACGGTTCAAAAATCCGAGGAAGAGCACTTGAACTGATTCCCTTTCCATTATCTTTGACTGTAATACGCAGCCCCGGTGTTCGTTCAATGGTTTCCTCTTCCAGGGACAGAGATAGACATCCTTCCTCCGACATCGACTCAACGGCATTCTGGATCACGTTGAGTAATACTTGCTTCAATTGATCCCGATCTGCTTGGATGGAATCCAGATTGGGAGGCGAATGGAAATCGATTTGAATCGCCTTTTGTTTTATGGGTTCATTGAGGACCTGCAAAGATTCCAGTATCAGATCTCGTAATTGAAAGGTCACCGGGAGCAGGTCTCTTGGTCGCGCAAAGTCAACAATTTGGTTCACAATGCGATCCAGTCTCCGGGTTTCCTTGAGAATGGTTACAAGATCATCATGCCGGGAATCACCATCAGGAAAATCTTCCATCAGCAACGTCGTGGTTGATCCAATCCCCACCAGCGGATTTCGTATTTCATGGGCAATACCTGCAGCCATTTGTCCTAATGTAGCCAATCGGTCAGATCGGTTCAATTGTGCACGCATATGCTCCAAAGCCGTGATATCCACATTAAATCCCTGGTACACCATGGTCTGCCCACCGTGGTCTTGAATCGGAACCGCCCGACATAAGACCTTGCGAACAGCACCGTCCGGATGCAGGAAGCGAAGAACCCGCTCAAATGGCTCACTCTGGTGGCAGGCATCCTGAAACGTTTCACGCACCCCCGCTCGATCGTCCGGATGAATGGCTTCCCACATATGTTCAGGATCTAACACCTCATCGGGATTCCTCCCAGCCAAAACCCAATTCTGCCGGTTGCTAAAAATCAGATGATCCTTTTTTGCCGTGAATATTCCGATGGGCGCATAATCCACAATCCCTCGATATTTAGCCTCAGAAGAGGTTAAATCCTGATTCAGTGTCCGGAGTTCCTGTTCCGATTGTTCAATACGCCGGATATGATTTCGGATTTGGGTACCCATAGTTTGCATGACTTTCGTCAATTCGCCAATTTCATCGTCCCGTTGGAAAACGGGGATATTCGGAATATTCCCCCCGGAAACATTTTCAACGGCTTTAACCAAGGTTGTTAATGGTCCTGTAATGGACCGTGCAATGAGATGAAGAGGCACCAACAATAAGATCAATGCCAACGACCCTCCCCACACGACCACTCCCATCAGGGCCGCTCGGTCTGCCGCGCTACTACCAAGGGCGTGTTGCAATTGCGTGACTTCCCGCCGGTCAAATCGAGCCATTTCCTCACGAATCGCCAGCATGAGGATACGACCTTTTTCACTCTCGACATAGTCCGTGGCCTCT
This sequence comes from Nitrospirales bacterium, assembly GCA_021604105.1. Taxonomy (GTDB): domain Bacteria; phylum Nitrospirota; class Nitrospiria; order Nitrospirales; family UBA8639; genus Nitrospira_E. The sequence continues at coordinate 61,829 of BQIW01000005.1, forward strand.
TGTGGATACCCTGCTTTGACCCGATCAATCAACCGATCTTTGTCATTCATTAATTGTTCGACCATTCCTTGAACGGTTTCGATTACCTGTCGCTGATCTTCAACAGACTTGACCATCTGTCTCAATGAATTCCCGAGTAACAGGACTCGTTGCCTGGCTGCCAAATACGGCTGCAAAAATGGGGCTTTTTGTGTCAGAATAAACCCGCGAAACCCAGTTTCGAGGTCCACAACTAAGCGCATATATTCAGCCGACGCGCTTTGCACCAGATACACCTCATTAAGACGATCTTCATCCAGAGAAAACGTCTGAACGCTTCTATAGGTCACCAGGCTCAAAATTAAGACGGCCAGAACGGGGACACCAGAGACTAAAAGAAGCTTCCTGGCAATTGGAAGATTTAAAAAAAGTTTATTGAGAGACATCGTGAATTCTCCGAAATTTTCTTAAAATCCTTTCAATCCCTTCTCTGACATACCTGACACAGCCAGGCCCTATCACTATACCCCAATAGCTGGTCTAATCTCATTATGAGAGGTCACCACTCCGGATCATTCCTCTATTCAGAGTCTATTGACTGAACAGGTTGCCCGGATTGTCCGACCACAAATAACGGGGAAATAAACCATGGTCGGATTAGAATTATCTGTAATCACAGGCGGAAAAAGATGGCGGACAAAGCCACATGGTGAATACCGGTGTGTCTGCAATCGGGAGGGAGAGGAAGACGCACACAAGACTTACTTGGATAAGATAGTATCAGCCATAAATACAGGAATCCCGTGATTTTGATGGTCTTCTGCAACAGCCCGCACATGATGGGTCAGGATCCCCTGTGCATAGTACGCTTCCGTCACCGGTTGCAATAGCACATACACAGCCAGGAGCCCCCCGATTGTCATGGTGACCGTATACGGAAGCGCCATCCACACCATCCGGCCATACGAAAGACGGATAAGGGGGGCGAGAGCGGACGTCAATAGAAAAAGAAAGGCCGCCTGCCCATTAGGAGTGGCCACACTGGGAATATTCGTCCCCGTGTTAATTGCCACCGCCAAAAGATCAAATTGATCCCGGGTAATCACTCCCTGGTGAAATGCCTGCAGCACCTGTTCAATATAGATCGTGGCAACAAAAACGTTATCGCTGATCGCCGACAGGAAGCCGTTGACAATAAAAAACATGCCGATTTGGTCATCTCCATCCATACCTAAAACAAAATGAATAATGCTTCCGAAAAGTTGTTGCTCCTGGATCACCGCTACGATCGAAAAAAACACTACCAGGAGGGCCGTGAACGGGAGAGCTTCTTTGAAGGCCTCCCCCAACTGATGCTCCTCAATAATGCCATTCAAGGCCGTCACTCCCACGATGACCGATAACCCAATTATGCCCACTTCCGCCAAATGGAAAGCCAGAGCGACAATTAACCAGATCATAGCCAGCCCCTGGACGATTAACCGGGCTTTACACCGATGATCCATCTTTTGAGAGGTCTCCTGGTCAAACCGCCAAAGAATATCCCTGACGGCTGGGGGAAGACGAAATCCATATCCAAACCATCGGAATCGTTCAACCAAAACACAAGTCAGGAATCCCACAATCAACACCGGAATGGTCACAGGAGACATGCGAATAAAGAATTCCATAAAATTCCACCCCGCCTTCTCTCCGATCAACAGATTTTGGGGTTCTCCGACCAAGGTGCAGACACCTCCGAGTGCAGTTCCAACCGCCCCATGCATAAGAAGGTTTCGTAAAAACCCTCGAAACTCCTCTAAATTCGAGCGATGGAGGGTGCCAACCCCATGATCCAGTGTATGATCATAATCATCCTGAATACCTTTCCCTGAAGCCACCCGATGATACACTTTGAAAAACCCCACGCCCACGGCAATGATGACTGCCGTCACGGTGAGGGCATCCAGAAATGCGGACAAAAATGCTCCCATTCCCGCAAAAAGCAGAGCCAGTGTCGTCTTTGATCTGACCTCGAGTAGGACCTTCGCAAAAACAAACAACAACAAATCTTTCATGAAGTAAATTCCGGCCACCATGAAAATCAGAAGGAGGATGACCTGAAAATTATTCAATGCTTCGTGGTAGACGGTTGCTGGTTTTGCCAGTCCGATCAGCACCGCTTCAAGGGCCAGCAAACCACCGGGTTGCAGAGGATAACTCTTCAACGCCATTGACAAGGTGAAAATAAATTCAAGGACGAGGCACCAGCCCGTCACAAAGGGGCCGACGGTATACAATAAGCAGGGATTAATAATGAGGAAGGCGAGAATTGTCCCCTTGTACCACCTCGGGGCATGGTCGAGAAAATTTTGTTCAAATGCACGAAGAAAAAGTAACACCGGAATACACAATCTCCACAAAAATGATTCGCCAGCGAGTGGTTAACCCACAGTGCCCTAGCTTACCGTTAAAGCCGGTTCTTTGTGGGCTTGTAGCCCAACCTCTACGGCCTTCTTTTCCACGATCTGCATAGCGTTATCCAACGCCTCATTAAAATGTGTGCAGATATAGTCGTCCTTCAGTCTGGAAAGTTCATTTAAATCGCCAAGAACCTGTCGGGTTCGAGGGGACATGCCGGCTGTTAACACTGCCACCCCGCGACTATTAGCAGCTTCAATTAAGTCTCCTAACGCGTAAGCCCCCGACAAATCCAATTCATCCAACCATTTGCAACGAATGATGAGCACATCTTTGCTGTCAAGAAGTTCCACCGTCTCGTTCAACCAATCGATCGCACCGAAAAATAACGGACCGTGAGGACGGACGATGATAATCCGATCTCGAACGATATGCTCAAAACGACCGCTGAGCTCTCCCATATTAGCCCCATTCTGGCTGATTTTTCTGGCATAATCCCTGGCGAAGGAAAAAATGAGGTCTTCTTCTTCCTGTTTCACATCCTCATCCCGTTGACTGAGATCCGCTTTATAGCGATCAGACTGGTCTTTGACAAACCGGAAAAACGCCACCGCGAGTCCCATCGCCATGGCGGACAATAAATTCCAAAATACGGTCATGAAGACCACGAGTCCAAATACCATCAAATCAGAGGTCGGCAATCTTCGAACCACCGGCAGAACTCGCATATCCAGAATGTCATAGCCCGCCTTGAGGAGAATACCCGCCAAGGCGGAGAGAGGAATGGATGCGGCCAATGAACCCAGACCAAGAATGAACGAAAGCAGAACAAGCCCCATCGTAATGGACGATAAACGGGTTCGTGCCCCACTCTGAATATTCACCACACATGGCATCGTATTGGTAGCTCCCCCTAATCCTCCAACCAAACCCGAAAAGAAATTGGCTGATCCTTGGGCGACCAATTCCCGGTCACTATTGTGATGAGTTCCGGTCATATTATCGACAATAAGACAAGTCAGGAGGCTATCGAATATACATAATCCAGCAAGAGCCGCAGCCGGGACGAAGGCTTTTTCTAGAATGTCGAGATTGGGAAGATACAACTCAGGTAAGCCGGTGGGAATATCTCCGATTTTAGGGATGTCCAGCCCCAGCACGACCGTGGTTATCGTACCGGCAAATAAGCCTATTAACGGGCCTGGCAACCAAGGAACAGGAGAAATTTTTGGCCAAACAATGACAAAAAGTAAGGTCAACACCCCGATTCCTACTGCCACAGGGGATGCATGGGCCAAACTTGAGGGCAATTCCGTTATAGCGGACGTAATACTCTTCACGCCGGGAAGCCCCAAAAACGGATTGAGTTGAAGCAACATATACAACACACCCAAACCCGTCATAAATCCCGAGATGACTGAATAGGGCGTAAACTTGATAAATTGGCCGAGCTTTAATAATCCCAACACAATTAAAATAAAGCCGGTTAAGGCGACAGTCGTGAAAACGAAAACCAGATCGGGACTCCCATCGGCCAACTTATTGGTTTGAGTCATGGAAAGGATTTGAATGGTCATCGGTCCTGTCGGCCCACCTACTGACCACGCTGACCCACTGAGTGGACCCGCAATAAGACCGGCCGCCACTGCCGACCACATGCCTGCAATCGCCCCGATCCCGGAAGCCACTCCGAAGGCCAGGGCCATGGGAAGCACCACCATCGCCACCGTGATTCCCGCCAACACATCCCCCCTCACATTGCTGGCAATCCCTTTAAAGTTTTCTTTGAAATTAAAATCTTTAAGATATTCCCCAATACCCGCAGTCAGGTGCTCCATTCCTAATTTCCTCCGACTCAATCCTCTCATTCGTCATCGCCTGGCAAAGAAGGTACACGTGCGCCTTTAAAATCCATAGAAAATTTCATCCGCAACTTACATGCCAATAATACAGCAGATGGGGTTCGACAAAGATTTTTTTATTTTCCTTTATAACTTCCACAATATCTGCGTAGAAATCCCGTCCCAACTATAAATAGATTCCTCTGGGTAAGACTCGCTGTGCGAAATCGTACGGTGTGCCCTGTGCGAAATAACTCCCGTTACGGCATGAACAGAGGAAGGGGATTTTTCCCATTATCGGAAAGTTGAAGGAATGGGAAAGTGAAGCCTATCAGGACTTAATGAGGAATTAGAATGTCAATGTCGCCATGGTATAGACATAATTGACATCGGCTGTCCCAGGGCTTTGTGGCACTCGATCAAAATAGGAGCCTTTGAAAAAACGGGTATATCCTACTTCAAATACCGAATGTCGGAAATACCCTGCCTGAGGAGCCCACGTTATGGAGGTATCCAACATGTTGCCAAGAAAAGTGCCCGCTCGACCGGTCGGATCCTGCAGACCGCTACCCACAAACGGGCCGCGGCCATCAGCCAGCCAGAAGGTGCGATGAGACACCATCAACCTGACTGTGGAGATCGGTTGGAGTGTCGAGCGAAACCCAATAGGTGAAAAAATATTGGATGGAAAGATGATGCCCAAAATTCCGGTTGGTCCATATTCTGCCCGGCGTTTGGCAAACAAGAAATCAAAATTCTTTTTCGGGTTCCTGTCTCCGGACGCATAGTCAAACAGATAGACGAAACGTAAGGGCCATTCGGTCGCAAAACTATAGCCCACCTCTCCGTGATGTCGATGTGCAAAGAGATTCGTATGATCGACCTCTCCAACCTGGTAGATCGATTCTATCTCGTAATCGAATTGTTCTTTCGCCGGCTTGGCAAACACACGAAATCCCATGGTGGAAAGATTACGTTTTTGCAGGTTACTCCCCTCATTCAACTGAAAATAATATAACTCCCCATTCGCCCAGGGAACATGGCGGCTGGAAATCGCCGCACCGGAAAAGTAGCTAATGGGGCTAGTCCAATCCGGGCTGACGGTATGACGTTGGACCGGTCGTGTGACAAATACCCGGAGCCCCCAATCAGAGGGTTTATCTCCCCCAAGGGTCAATTGCACCCCATCAAATGATGGCGTAAAGCTTCCAAACCGATGCCCTGCCACAAGACGTCCTTTCCCAAAATCCATGATCAACCGGCCGACCTCAAATTTGCCGGAACTTCCTGTTCCCAAAAAATTCTGCGACACCAGATCAAGATGGAGTTGAAAAATATCCAGATGATCGACAAAATTGGGATTGTGATCCTGCCCCCGATCAGCTACAGGGGCCCGAAAATCTGCGAGTTCCAGCGTGAATCGAATAGGGTCCCAAATATCCTTAATTCCCAACAAAATCCTCGTCCGCTGCGCAACCATCTGATTACTGCCTGCTGTGCCTTTCGTAAAACTTTGATTAAACGTTTCATAGCGGGTTCGATGTTCTACTCCCAAATCCAACCATTCCGGTGTCAGAGCAGAAAGAGTATTAGGCTGTCGCAAAACAGTTTTCAAGCGATCAAAGTCACTCGGGAATTCTTTCGTATGAGTTCCATTTCCAGCCCCATGAGCAGGGTTTTGTACTGACTGGACTCCAAGCAAGAACAGGAGGCTCAAACAAACGACTCCAGATTTTTTCATCGTATCTCCATACACAACCAAAGCAAACCATACTAATTTTCATTTTCAATAATTTCCTATTCACCTACTTGGGCCACGCAAAACCAATACCAAGTTCCAGATATTGAGGAATCTGCACGAGGCATTGAAAAAGCACAACGAAATACCATGGTTCCCTGCTCCTTACAAAATGTCTGAATCCTTAGGTTGGAGTGATGCCGTTGATTCCGATTAATTTTCAATATTGGGTGTGCGTCGGTATCAGATTTTCCCCTGACTACTGGCTTCATGCACAGTGGCCATCACTTGAAAAAAGGTGCCATTTCACACACGACCTCCTGTGCATCATCGCACGCCAGCTGAGTTTGTTCGGCAGTTTCCCGCAAACCTTTGGATGAGGAGGCAACGGCTAACAGTGCGGAACCGAAGGATACTATTGTCCTCGCTTAATAGGTTGAGCATGCTTAAATTATTAGGGAAAATCTGGGCATGCCCTTTGCTGTCTACTTTACAACATGAGGCCATGCCTCTTCCTGGAGAATGGTTCATTGGAGTGGAGATCCTCGGAACCTCTGTCCTCACACCTATCCAACACCCCTTGGATACAGGACAATGGCCGGGGGCTCTTTCCAATGAGTCCAGCAAAAAACACTCATACCGTATAAAAGATTACCGGTTCTCCGAATTTTTCTGCAGTTGATATCGATGACCAAAGATGGGAAAGTACCATGAAATGGGGGCACAACTTCTTTACTGATCTACAAGACAGGGAATGCTATGCGTGCAACAATTTATGTGACCGACGATGATCAAAACGTGTGTTCCGCGTTAAGTCGCCGGTTGGTAAAAAAAGGGCACCTCGTGAGAAGCTTTCATTCAGGACCCTCGCTCATTGAGGCCTTGGAACATGAACTTCCTGATTTGCTGTTCCTGGATCTTAAAATGCCGGAGATGGATGGACTCGAGACCTTACGACACATTCGACAAAAGATCCCGAAAACCCTGATTGTCATGTTGACCGCTTATGGGAGCGTGGAAGATGCAGTGGAGGCGATGAGGCTCGGAGCTTATGATTTTCTGATTAAATCCATTGATTTCTCAACGGTTGAACCAGCCTTACATCGCGCCATTACCTTCCTGGAGCTAAGGCGTCGGATTGAGTTTTCTGCTTCTGAGAAACAACGGCAATATTCCTGGGAACATGTCATCGCCAGGAGTCCAGCCATGTCCAAGGTTATCGAACAACTCAAATCTTTCGACGCTCAGGACGTCCCCTTAGTGTTTTTTCAAGGGGAGGTTGGGACGGGGAAAGAATTCTTGGCACGTATTCTTCATTATAATAGCCACCAACAGCTCGGCCCGTTTGTTACGGTCAGTTGCAACGAACAGAGGGGATCACTCCTTGAACCTCAATTATTTGGATATGAACGGGGAGCATTTAGTGGTGCCAGTCAAAGCATGCCGGGAGCATTTGAACATTCCGACGGGGGAACCCTATTTATTGATGAGATTGAACATCTGTCAATTCCCATTCAGGGATCATTGGCGGAGGCGATTCGTACTCGTGCATTTTGTCGAATGGGAGGTTTTGACCGCCTCCCCATCAAAAATCGACTTGTGGTAACCAGTGCGATTCCACTGGATCAACCGGGCCACCAGGAAATATTTCATCCAGAGTTACGTTCTCTACTCGAAAAACAACAACTCTTTATTCCTCCCCTCCGAGAACGGAAAGAAGATATCATCCCTTTGGTGATCAAAACCATTCACGCCTATGGTGAAGAAATCGGCCGTCCAAAACTCGATATTGATTCTTCGGTACCTCCACTTTTGGATACGTATCAATTCCCGGGAAATATTCGAGAATTAGAGGCCATGATTCGCAGGGCGGTATTATGCTCGCAGGGACCTGTCCTTACTTCACTGGACTTTTATTCTCAACATCCTGGCGGCGGAGAAGGTCTCTCTCCAAATACCGGTCGGGTTCTTTTTGAAATCGGCCAACACAGTCTACAGGACATCCAAGTCATGGTGATTGATGAAGTCTTGCGATTCACCAAACAAGACAAAGAACAGGCAGCTGGCTATCTACACATTTCTACACAGGCACTGGATGAACATATTCAACTACGGAAAAACTTCTCCCCTGTGACAGAGAGGTCCTGAGAGAAGGAGCCGACATTTCCTCCATTCATTCGTTTTTCCATTGTGGCGCATTCTTTCCAGGGTAAGTTCCTCCATGCTCCTTAAAAGGACTTTATGCATTTGACAGGCAGTTATCTGGTCCTCATCGACTGTTGTAAACACTTTCACTCTAGCTTTCCTTTCACATTTTCCTCAAAGCTCTCAACTGAATAGTGCCTAAGAGCTTCTGAACAAAGAATCTTCCTTACCAGAAGCCCCCGAATATTCCGCCTGGGAACCATTCTTTGACAAGTTCAATAGAGCGATGCATTGGTCTAACTATTATCCTCACCTGAATCCAAGCACATATAGTTCAAGAAATTTTTAGCACAGTTCACCTGGTGCGATTTCACACCCCTTCCCTTCCGCCACGTTGTCGAGGGAAAAGAAAATATCAATAAATCCAAGAAATTCCGTGCTTTTTTCAAAAAAAACCGAATTAAGGACTGGCACTTCTTTTGCTCTTTCTGTATTAGGAACCTTCCACTTTCCGAACACTCATCGAATAGGGAAAATGCACCAATGCCGATTCTTTCAGCACCCCTTTCTTCTTCAACCGAAACACCTCCAGGGTCCTTCAATTTCAAGAAAACATTGGAACGGAATTTTCCAGGAGCCTACCCCTCCGATGCCTTCGTGGATTATTCCCAATTCCGGTTGCACCCCTTTGGCATGAATCAGAAAAACTCAATCGCCTGTGTGAGCGTGTGTCGGGACGAGATAGCCACCCCCTTCATGAACAGACTGCATCATGCCTGGAATGGAGTATTTAACTTTTCAAGTCTGGCCGGAATGCTGTACCTGGGTATAACGGGATTTCAAGCCGCCCATCATCATGCACCCAATACTGATGCCAGAGAAAAATACGTGTATTTTGCCTTTCCCCATATCGCCATCGATGAAAATGGCACTCCCGGAAATTGCCGCCGCACAGGACGCCAAGCCTTGTCCCAAGCTTGCGGCGCATTGATTAAGATTCTTCAAGACCCACCTCGAGGGGAAGCCAGCTTGAACTTGGATCCAGACGACGTGGAGCAGAGTCTCCTCACCCAACGCCTGTTTAAAAAATTTGGATTCGGAGAAATTCCTGATTTGGTCACTTTGACCAAAGGCACCCAACAGATCATCAGAGAAGACCTTGAACGGATGATACAACTAACCATCGATCCCAGGAGAACCGACTATGCGGTATTTACCGGTATACAAATTCACGGTCCAGCCCATAAGGACTGGATTTGGATTGAAACTTCATATGTTTTCGTTGATGGGGTAAGAAAACCATTACTGTAAAAATTAAAATTCTTTTTCCTAAAAAGCCGATTACTTCCTACATCAGAAGGTACCCAGCAAGCTGGGGGGCATCTCTTAAATGTGTTGTCGAATGACAATTGCGCATTCCTCCCCTCAGCAAGCTGAGGGGTATCCTGCGTTCATTTTATGAACTGAAAAAAAGATCAAGTTAACTATGAAAGGATGTACCCTGATTCGGCCTATCATTTGGGCGATTTCATCAAGCCCTTAATCGGTCACGTTCCTAATGTAAATGTAGCCGTCACCCAAAAAGTATCGAACAGTTTCATAGCTACGCAGGTACGAAATGGTGAAATTCATAGGTTCAGACAACTAGCCCAAGGACATCCAATCCACCATTCCTTCGACCTCATCAAGGTTATATCCAAAAAGATTGGGAAAAAATCCGCAAATGCCCTCACCTGAGGAAAAAGTAATACAGAAGCAGAGATTCTCCACCAGCCACCCCAATAAGCACACACCCAACAATGTCCCACACCTGGCTACCCCAAGACATGGAGAAAGAAAGTCCCTAATAATTTATCAAAAAGCTTATGTTCCAAATCATCATTTTGACTCTTCTCACCACCCTCCCTTTATAGCCAGTGTGTTTTTAGTTGTTCCTATCCATTTATATCTATTTCTTTCAAAATTAGAGCGATATCGCACAGTCATTGCTTAATAAATCCGCTCGTTTTCATGTATAGAAACGGATCCACTTTTATTCAAGATATACAAGTTTATGAATTCATTAATGAATTCATAAATCATCAAAATAAACCATTTTGGCATTTGCCTTGCTTTTTATAGATCACAAGAGATCAAAAAAATCTTAGGAGAATGATCCCAATGGAAGGTTTTACTCTTATTTTACTTATCACCTGGGCCGTACTTTCGAGGTTCTAACATGGAACATGTCCCTCTTATCGCAATTTTGACTTTCATAGTCATTGCATTGATGAACCGTTTGGGTTTGGATTAAATCCCGCACCCTCTTCGGTTTTCCTGATTCTTTACTGCACGTGGTTTGCTCTTCGCCCATCGTCCAATTGCCCTAGCCACAACTTTAGGTTTTTTCAAGAGAAAGAGTATGAGGTCTTGTGGATCTCCTGCTATAGTTTTGTATAACTCATACTCAAGCAATGGGTGAACTGTAAGCAAGAAAGATGGTATGCAGGCCTACAAGTCAGGTTAAATTTATGACTCGTCAGTTCTTTTTCATACTCCTTTTCTCTATTCTCATTTCCCTGGGAATTGGTGTGGGTATCGGAGGCCAACTTGCACCACAGGAAGGCATGCCTATCCGTGTGGTCGCAAACTATTTACACGCCGTTCTTCAAGCAGACCGGACCTTTTACACCCAACATGTCGTGGAACGGATGGAAGATATGCTTATTGTGACCGCAACGGAAAATTGGCGGGAAGAACGGACATTGCCTTTGCCCGCACAATTTTTTAAAGAAGCCTCCCGTGGATTACAGGTTTCCGGCAAACCATTTCGATATCGGTTGATGGGTCTTTGGCCATTGAATCCCGAGAATGCGCCTCACAATGCCCGTGAACGTAAAGCCCTGGAGCAAGTTGTGGAATATGGAGAAGTGACTGATCAAGAAATCCAGATAGAGAATCAGTCTTATTATCAAGCTATTTTTCCTGATCGGGCGGTGAGCCGAGCCTGCATCAACTGCCATAATGCCCATAAGGACAGTCCCAAACGGGACTTTAAATTAAATGATGTCATGGGAGGACTGGAAATTTTAATTCCCCTTAACTAACCTCCCCGGTAGCAAAATTTACAGCCCATTTCGGCCTCCTTATTTTTCCCGCAATCTTATTCATTGTTTCCTCGTTATTCTTTTGAAAACCTACTTCACTTCCCACTTGACGAAGAACGGTGTGATAGAGTGAGATCCCCGCCCAGTTGGGCTTCATCTTTTTCCTAGGGCACGCTCAATGAGACTTGTTCACGGGCTACAATTCAACAACCTCTGCCGTGATATCTATGGAGGGATGGTTCACGCAGTCGTGGCCCTACCATTGGCGTCGCTTTAGGCGTGGTTTCTGGTCTAGGAGCCTTTGCCGGTTTATACGGGGCTATAGTTGTCGGATTTATTGCCGCGCTTTTCGGAGGTATCCCCGCTCAGGTTTCCCGCCCCACGGGCCCCATGACTGTGGTGATGGCCGTAATCGTCACAATCTTCGCAGAGAATCCTGGTTTGATCCTGATGGCCGTGATTCTTGGTGGTGTCTTTCAAATCCTGTTGAGAACTTCCAGGGAGGGACAGTTCATCGCGTTGGTCCCGTATGCGGCTGGCTCGGGATTCATGAGCGGCATTGGCTATGTCATTCTCATTTTGCAATTGAGTCCTCTGGTAGGCCATGCCGCCAGACCTGAGGGTGTAGTCGCGATGCACAAGGCATTCAAGGAATTTATGGAAACCCGGTGGGGGATGCCACCCTTGCAGGGGTCCTTATTTTGGCCATTATGTATCCATGGTCCGACCTTTGGAAACCGTTCCGGGCTTTAATACAATTTCTGGCGTTGTTTTGGATTTATCCAAAGTCCCAACTATTGCCGGGACAGAGGCCCTGGATGGATCGGGAGGACTGGTGCAAATTCGGCCTGACCATGGTTTTGCCAGCCGGTTGAAGGCCCTGCAGAAAGGTTCCTTGGTAGAAGGAGCGATCCGAGTGACCAATCACGCCCCCTCGGCATCAAATTAGATCTTCCTGCGACTCCCGGAGAAGAACTGATTTTTGGACACCAAAAATTGGGTAATTAGAAATATGCACGAAACATCTATCCAGACCATCTTTGGTTTCTCTCCACTTTGGATAGCTACATCAATTTTAATATTGACCTATGCCGTCATTATTGCTGAACGGTTTAACCGGGCAATTGTGGCGCTTCTTGGAGCCACTGCCATTATTGGAACAGGAGTCCTCACGCAAGACCAAGCGATTCAAGGCATTGATTTCAATACCATCGGCCTACTCACCGGCATGATGATCCTGGTCGGAATTACCAAAGAATGCGGCATCTTTCAATTTCTCGCGATCAAAGCCGCGAAGGCAGCCAAGGGTAGTCCGTGGGGTATCCTCGTTATGCTCTCAATTGTCACCGCAGTGCTCTCGGCATTATTAGATAATGTCACGACGGTGCTGTTGGTCGCCCCGGTTACCTTGCTCATTGCAGACGAACTGGAAATCAGTCCGTATCCTCTGCTATTCGCAGAAATCAACGCCTCAAATACAGGTGGTACCGCGACGCTGATTGGAGATCCTCCCAACATTATGATCGGCTCGGCTACCAGTTTGACGTTTAATGATTTCGTGATTCATCTGACTCCCCTCGCCATTGTTGTCTTTAGTGCGACCCTTATTTCACTTTGGTTTATCTATGGAAAAACCATGTTCGCGTCCCCCGAAGCCCGATCCCGCATCATGGCGTTTAACGAATATGAGGCCATTCGGGATGTTGGCCTACTAAAATATTGTCTTGTGGTCTTTAGCCTGGTTATTCTCGGGTTTATCCTGGCCCATTCGATAGGTATGGAACCCGCCACCATTGCTCTGGGTGGCGCCGCCCTGCTCCTGTTACTCTGCACATTTTCCCTAAACATCGAACAAGCAGGGCATAAAGTTCATACCATGTTTGGACAAGTGGAATGGATTACCATTTTCTTTTTCTGCGGCTTGTTCATTATCGTCACCGGCGTGGAACATACCGGTCTTTTACAGTCCATTGCAGATTGGACAGTAAGTCTAACCGCAGGAAATTTCACGGTTACCACCCTGGCTATTCTTTGGGTTTCGGCTATTCTTTCATCAATCGTCGACAACATTCCATTTGTAGCCACGATGATTCCTATGATCAAAAGCATGCTCCCGGTCTTTCAACAAGCGGGTATTCCGCTTGAACAGGCCAAGTCCCTTTGGTGGGCATTATCGTTGGGCGCATGCTTAGGAGGAAATGGGACACTGGTGGGAGCCTCAGCCAATTTGATTGTGGCGGGGATTGCGGAACGCAATGGCGTGCCATTTCGATTTCTACCATTTTTCAAAGTGGCCTTTCCTCTGATGATCCTACAAATACTGCTCAGCACCCTTTACATTTGGATGAGGTATTTATGAACGCCAAGGACATCATGATCCGGCAGGCCCACACCATTCCAGTTCAATGTACGATCGGAGAGGCCCTTCGCCAAATGGCGGATCTACGCATCCAGGCTTTTCCAATTGTAGATGAGAAAAAGATGGTAGTGGGAACACTGAGTTTCTGGCAGATTCTTGAATGGGCTATGCCTTCCTACATTTCTCAAGATGATCTTTCCGACGTTCGATTCGCTCCAGACCTTGCCCAGTTCCACGAACGGCTTGGAGAACTTAAACCCAAGCCAGTCACTCAGGTAATGAACCCCCAGCCCCCATGTGTCAGGCCGGATGACTCCGTACTTGCCTGCGCGGTCCTGATCATGAAAACCCCGAAAACCGTCTATTTACTTCCGGTGGTGGAAACAGACCAGCAACTGGTTGGAGTCATCTCTGCATGGGACATTATTAAGGAAATCACAGGGTAGAAAGAACGGAAGGGAGATGCCTGCCATCCCGTTCCGTCCCTTACTTTTTTCCTTTCACGGGCCCGCATTAAACGATTCCGTATATACTTCCACTTGATCGATCGCCCACCTGCCATCAGGATTCTTCAGCAGGATATACAACTCATCCTGCGGCTGATCACCCATTAGCGTGACAATATGGGCATGAACAATCACATGGGCTTCTTCTCCCACCATCTTCTCATGGGCTATTTTGGCCCGCACATATTTCAACTGTAGGCCCCGAAGATAGGGGCCTCGGATGGCAATCCATTCTTCTTTGGACACCCCCTCCCTAAAAGCCGTTGTCGTCAGCTCAGCCGCCCGTTCAATATTTCCCGGGTAGACTTCAAACCACTGTTCCACCACCTGGCGAGGTGTGGAGAAAGATGGCTCTTGAGACGCCGCTATCCCGCCACTGGCCGCGCACATGGCAATCGCTAGGCAGGTCCCTGTCCCCCAACGGAGAATCCCTCGCCCTTTGCCTTTTGACTTCATGGTAGAGTCTCCCTTATTTGGAAAATACCCGATACCTTGAAAGAGTCCTTGGCCATATCATTGTAATTAACCTGTAGAGTCCAGAGGAAAAATCGAAATACTGTTCCAAGTTGGCATTGCCATTTCATGGCATCTCCCCTAGAGATCATTTTGTTAAAATCGAGAGTGACACGAAAATTGGTCACGCACAGAAAAAATTTAGGGCTCAATCGACATGGTACCATTAACAAACCAACCTGGATTCAATCAGCGGAAAAAACCTCGTCCCCAAGAACATCTCACCCGTGCCCTCGCCATCATCTTTACCGGAATTGTGTGTTTCCTTATCTTCGCCACCCTTTGGCCAAAACAACCCTCTCCACCCGACATCGCTATACGATTTCTAGGCATCGCGCTGGGCGGTGCCTGGTTGTACCGCTTCCTGACTCGTCATATTCGGCAACGGGCGATGATTCGTCAAGCCCCGTTTCCTACCGAATGGGAAAGAATTCTGGAACAGAATGTTCCATTCTATCAGAGGCTTTCTCTCCCCGACCAAAACCGTTTTCGAGAAGAAGTCCAT
>BQIW01000006.1 GCA_021604105.1 Nitrospirales bacterium
AAGGCATCCAATCGAAGGTCGTACCGTTGTTCAGGTCCAATGCGATCCAAAACCCCCAATCCTTCCAGAACGTTAAGGACTCCCGGTGTAATGCCAACAAAGTATAGATTCTGGCGATGTGCCTGAACCATGCGAAGCATATCCTCAACCGCAAGGGCGGCAGTTCCGTCAATGGCCGAAACATCGGACAAATCCAGAACGACATGGGTAAAGGTGTTGAAGCCTTTGAGCGACTCCAATCGTCTCACCATAGTTTTTGCCGAACCGAAACTCATCGGGCCATCAACATGAATCAGGACAATCCGACCGTTGTTGCGTTCAAGAATGGCCTTTTCTTCAGGATGAAACGGGATCTCCTGTGTCGGCTCACTAATGACCCGTAAATTGGCTAATTCAAGTTCGGCCATGCGCTTGACAAATAACAGACTCGCCAGGACGATTCCCACGCCAACAGCCGAGATTAAATCCACAAGAACCGTAATGATCAGCACCACCCCCATAATCAGCACATCGGTTCGTGGGGCCTTGACCAGGTGTCGGAGTAATCTCCAATCAATAATGTCCAGCCCCACTTTGAATAAAATCCCGGCTAACACGGCTAAAGGAATCTTTTCCGCTAAAGGTCCAAGCCCCAGCAATGTGGCCAATAACACCAATGACATGAGGATTCCCGATATGGGCGTTCGCCCGCCACTCCGAATATTGGCCACAGACCGCATTGTCGCACCTGCTCCCGGAAGGCCCCCAAAGAGACCGGCCACCATATTGCCAACTCCCTGACCAATCAATTCCTGATTCGAATCATGTTGGGTACGGGTCATGTTGTCACAAACCAACGAGGTGAGCAGACTATCAATACTTCCAAGGAGAGCCAACACCACCGCCCCCTCTACCATCAAGAGCAATACACTGGTCTCCACATCAGGAATGAAAAAAGATGGAAATCCTTCCGGAACATTTCCAATCACTGGTGCGTGAGGGAAAAAGAAATAGGCTCCCAGGGTGCCTGTACATAGGGCTAAAAGTTGAGGAGGAATCAATTGACTCAGTCGTACTGGTGTCAGATACATGATCGCAATCGTCAGGAAACCCAGAATGGTCGCTTGGGGGAAAGGATTTGATAAAAATTCCGGAATGGCCAACAGATTGGCATAAATTCCTTCCGGTTTGGCTTCGAATCCAACAAGCGGTCCGACCTGTAAAATAAGAATAATGCATCCAATCCCGCTCATGAACCCTGAAATCACCGGATAGGGAACAAGGGCAATATAATGCCCGAATCCCAGCAATCCGAAAAGAATTTGTAACCCCCCACCCATGATCACCACTGTAAAGGCGAGGGCTGGATTGTCAGAGAATTGAACCAGAATTCCCGCCATCACGACCGTCATGGGACCGGTAGGGCCGGAACATTGGGCAGGGGTCCCTCCAAATACGGATGCGAACAATCCGACAAGGATGGCGCCATAGAGTCCGGCAATTGCACCGGCCCCTGAGGCCACCCCAAAAGCGAGGGCTAATGGTAGTGCAACGACAGCCGCTACTACCCCGCCGTAGATATCTCCTCGAAGGTTGTTGAAATGTAGTCCATGAATGATGGGCATCGTCTCTCTTGCTCCTTAATAAAAGTTCTCGTAACCATTACTTTCGGTAAATCAGGTGCCCTGCCTGTGCCATGGCTTATTGATGGTGCATCAGAGGAGAAAATGACCTTGATCTTTACGGTAGGTAGATTCGCCCTCAACATGCATATTTCTAAAAAATGAGCAAAAACGAATAATCCACTGGATAGAAGTCTTTCTTTGAATCGACTTTAGTCAAGGAATTCCCGATTAGATGGACCGTGGACGAAGATCGTTATGAGTCTTGGTTCTGTGCTTTTACTGGATAAATTAACGGGAATACGGAGAAAATGGCAGAGGGGAAAACCTGACAAGTCTTACACGAGACTGATTGGGATATTGTTCAATCGAAGAAAATAGGGAAGCTTAGAAAAGAGGCGTTCCGGAGGTCAGCACGCCACAGCTCAGAGCAAACTGCACAAGGTCGGCACGACTACGTAGACCGAGTTTTTCCATAACCCTTGCACGATACGTTTCGACCGATTTGATGCTAATCCCCAATTGATCGGCAATTTGTTGATTGGTAAATCCTTGGGCGACCAACCCGAAAATCTCACGCTCTCTCGGACTGAGTTGTCCCAGCAATCCAGGGGCCCTGTCGGCAAGCCTCTTCCTGGGGCCACCGGGGAGATCCTGTCCCACCCATTTCCCTACCGTCCAATCCACAAAGGTCTTTCCTTGGGCCACGGTACGGATCGCCGTCAACAGTTCGGTGTCCGCTGCACTCTTGACGACATACCCCGAAGCGCCGGCAGCTAATGACCCGCGAACGTAGCCGCTTTCGATGTGCATGGTCAGAATAAGAATATACCCGGAAGGACAACATTTTCTCAGTTCGCCGATTGTGTCAATATGCATATGCCCATGCATGGCCAGATCCATTAGTATGACCTGAGGCAACAGGTCTTGAACGGCCTCAATGGCGGAACCGGCGTCTCCGGATTCACCAACGACTTCCATATCCGGTTGCCCATTGATCAGGAGACGCAATCCCGATCGAAGGACAGCGTGATCATCGACGATAAAAATCCGAATTTTCAAGTACCCTCTCCTTTTAAGGGGATGTTGACATAGATCGTAGTTCCGGTTCCCAGAGAGGATTCAATGGAAATCGAACCATTGAGCAACAGGGTTCGCTCCCGCATCCCATGCAGGCCAAGATGCGTACCTGCCGAAGCCTTCCGAACCATCTCTTGCGCGTCGAATCCCTGACCATTATCCTCCACAATAAGTCGAATCTGCGCCGGGTTTTGCTGCAGAAGTATAGACACGGTGGTGGCTTTGGCATACTTGCCGATATTCGTCAGCGCTTCCTGAACAATTCGATACAACGCGGTCTCCACTGCGGGAGAGAGTCGGTCCGTACTTTGCCAATTCTGAGCCACATCCACCTCTATGCCATATGTTGAACTAAATTCGGCCCCATAGCGGGCGATGGCTTCCTCTAGTCCAAAATCATCCAGCACGCTTGGACGCAGACCTTTTGCTAGTCGCTGAACCTCCTGCAGTGTCGCACTCGTAATCTTTCGAAGATCACTCACCCGTGCTTCCATGCCATCTGAACGTGCTTCATTTTCAGCCACACGAAGTCCAACCAAAAGAGAAGTCAGAGATTGGCCAATTTCATCATGTAATTCCCGACTGATTCTACGCCGCTCGTCTTCTTGAGCCGTCATAATTTTGTCCAACAAATGGCTATGAAGCGTTTCAGCGTCTTGAAGTTTTTGGTAGGCCAAGGCATTCTGAATGGCAATAGAGGCCACCTGCGACACCCCAACCATGGTTTGCTGATCAAAATGTGTGAAGCCGGTGGCCTTCTCTTTGTTATGTACTTCAATACATCCCAAAAGAGTATCCTTGGCATCGAGAATTGGAATGCTTAAGGCCGAGTGAATATCAAATGTTTGACGAAAATCCTGCTCTATCTGTCTGTCCTCCTGCGCTCGATTCGTGAGATACGCGGTTTTATGCAGGAGAAGCCAACCGGGTAATCCCTGCCCCGGAGACCACGAACGATGGCAGATTTCTGTTTTCCGACCTTGGATATATTTTTCACATGTCAACGTTTCTCCCGAGGCCAACCCGGCAAAACCGGCATGTGCCTGAACCAGTTGAATGGCTTCTGTCACCAACTCGTCCAGAAGCGTTTCCAGAACGAACGTGGAATTCAATTTCTCACTCAAACGAAGGAGGGCTCGAATAACATCTTCTTCCTGCTTTCGTTTGGTGAGGTCTCCCATCACCGTGGCAAATCCCTGAAGCTGATCATTTTCATCACGTAAGACGGTAATGCCCACATGCCCCCAAAACCTCGATCCGTCTTTGCGTACCAACCACTCCTCCTTCATGACACTCCCCGAAGCTCTCGCCTCAGTCAGGAAATTGGTTGGTTCGCCGGAGTCAATGGCTAAGGGTGCATATAATAATAGGGAATGAGGCTGACCCAAAACATCTCTTGCAGAATAGCCGAATATATGTGCCGCACCTGCATTCCAGCTGGCAACCTTTCCCTCCGAATCCAGCATCACAATTCCATAATCCTGAATGCTTTCGGCCACCAAGCCAAATCGATCTTCACTCGTGCGAAGAGCTTCTAGAGCCCGCCTGCGTTGGAGAGCCAGCAGGGTAATTGCCCAAATACCGCCAATACAAAATGCTCTATTGATGACGGGAAACCGGAATGGCCAACTCAATGATGACGGTGCCCCACCAAAGTAAAAAAATGTGAGAACAAACCCGATGATCGTGAGGGCGGTGCATCCAATGGCCACAACATATACCATCCTTCGTGGCAAACGTTGTGTCGCAAAGAACACCACCCCTGTGTACAACATTTCTTCCGCAAATCCTCGCGGGAGGAGGAGATCAAACGTGAAAACCCCGCCGGCCAGGATAAGGGTTAAGAAAAAATCTTTGGGGTTGTATAATTTGCTTGTATACATAAGGAGAAAAATCCCTTCTCCTCATTCATTGAAGTTTTCAGTAAATGTCTGGGAGGGAAACTACCTGGTTCGTGGACGATCGATGGCATTACAGCAACCGCACCAGGCGCAAATAATTTCGTAGAGTTGAACGATGCCCCATAGCGTTGCAGGAATGATGATAACAAAGAGGGTGACGACGGCAAATAATCGCCACAGAGGATGTTTGGGTTTTGATGGAAGATTTTGCGACATGGAATGAAAAAGACAACTATAGCAGGCCGCGTTTTTCGAGATAATCTCGATTGATCACTGTGGTGGATTTTGGCGAGAGCCCTCCGCTTGCTTGTAATAAACGTTCAACATACTTTCCAATCAAGTCGGATTCTAAATTGACCGTGTCCCCTATTTGCTTAAGGCCCATGGTGGTCACTTTGGCGGTATGAGGAATGATCGCTACGGCAATAGAACGATCCGACACGGCATTGATGGTCAAACTAATCCCATCCACGGTAATTGACCCTTTAACCACACAATACCGGATTATATCCTCTGGGGCTTCAATGGTGAGTTGAATCGAATTTCCATCCTGCTGTCGAGCACGCAAAAGACCCATTCCATCAATATGCCCTGTAACCAAATGCCCCCCCATCCTGGCATTGAGTTTCATGGCACGCTCCAAATTGACCGGTGTTCCGACGGTAATGGTTCCTAACGTTGTGCAGTTTAATGTTTCGGTGGACACATCCACCGAAAAACCCGCATTACCTAATTGGCTCGCCGTTAAACAGACACCGGCCACACTAATACTATCTCCCAGTTTGAGATCTTCTAAAATCAGAGAAGCCAAAATGGAAAATTTTGCACCGGCCAAACCTTTATCAATCCCTTGAATCGCTCCGATCTCTTCAACAATTCCGCTAAACATGTCCCACCTGTTTGGTTATTGGATATCCCTGTCTTTATTTAAGAACACATTTTTCACGACCACGATAAAGACCACGACCAACACCACCACACCGATGGCCGCTATAATTCCGATGATGAGATCACCGGTTCCCATTTCTTCATTCATGGTGTTGGACTCCTTTACCTGCCCTTCACGAAAAAATCCATTATAGCACAACCGGTTTTTTGAACCCTATCATTGTGACACCAAAAAATGCCGCCGTCAGCAGTAAGAGAACCCCAATACAAAAAAATCCGCCTCCATAGCCTAAGGCATGGATTAGGAGGCCGGCCAGAAGCGGACCCCCTGCATGCCCCATATCCATAATAGTTCCTCGTAATCCCATACCCGCTCCCAGATCTTTTCCTTCCGAATAATCAGCAACCAGGGCCGTGGTCGAAGATGTCACCACCGCTTCGCCAAATCCAAACGCTCCGGCTACCCCTAATAGAAGAAGATACCCCTGAATATGGGGAATAAGCATAACCATGAGGCCACATAGGCACAGCCCTCCAAAAATCAGGGGCTGCCTAGCCCCACGATCGGAAATTCGTCCCATCAAGGGTTTGGCAATAAACGAAGTCAACGCCTGCACCCCAAACAAGACCCCGATTTCGGCGGCGTTTAATCCGATTGTCAACCCATACAGCGGCAAAAAAGCCATCAATGTGCCGTTGCCCATCATCTTGGCAGCCTCCACACTACTCGTGATGAGAATGGGTGGAACCCGGCAGACTCGACGGAGACCTTCGCGCATCTCCTTCCATAGGGCCGGGAAGGAAAATTGGGGGACACGCGATAGAACTGGTGTCTGAGGAATCATCCAGAAGAAGACCAAAGCGAATATCCCAAATAATCCGGCGAGGAGGAACGTGGGGGTGAATCCATATTCATACACGATCGCTCCCCCAATCATTGGACCCAGCAGGCCACCGCCCTGGGTGGCCGAGGTGTACCATCCAAACGCCTCGCCCCGACGTTTGGCAAAGAGCTCGGCCACCATCGCTAAGGCCAGCGGCGTAAACATCGCGGTCGCTAACCCATGAAACAATCTGAGAATACCTAACGTCCAGAGGTCCGAGGTGAACGGATAAAGAAATGGCGGAATTGCGAAGGCCAACACTCCTCCATACATCAACCGTTTTCGATTGATCTGGTCGGAGAGCAATCCCATCGGAAGCTTGAGAACGATCCCGGTTATTGTTGAGACAGCCACCAACAGGCCGACAAGAAAGGGGCCGGCTCCAAGGCTTTCTACAAACAGAGCCAGGGCCGGTCGACGCACCATGTCATAACTGACAAAACTACAAAAACCGACGAGACAAAGACTGATAAAGGTCTTTGAATCTTTCATATTAGAAACCAGACGAATGGGAGGTCCGGTGAGAGAAAACGGTCATTGAGAAATTGTGAGAAGGGAAACCAAAGTTGAAAAATCAGTGCTGACACGCCATAGTCGTTCAGAAACGTTTCGACCGCGTGGTCAGCCCCCCGATTGGACTCAGAAGGCCTTATGGGTTCGATGACGACACGAACGTCAGCTCAAGGGTCTCTTGCCCGCCAGCACTGAGCGTTATCTTGGCTTCCTGATAGCCCAGCACTGGGTGCCAGGCCCCGACCGTATGTGCGCCCGCAGGAATATCCGTCAATTGGAAAACCCCGTGCTCGTCGGATACCGTCACATATGGGTTCGCGGTCAACAGAAGCCAACCTTCCATAAAACTGTGTTGATCGCATGTCCATTTGATAATGCTGCTACGCCGTGCTTTGAGTGGAATAGTGGTTTCCCCACCTTCTCTCAAATTGGGAATATGAAAAAGAGGCAGACGTCCGTTATCCAACATCTCCCACC
This sequence comes from Nitrospirales bacterium, assembly GCA_021604105.1. Taxonomy (GTDB): domain Bacteria; phylum Nitrospirota; class Nitrospiria; order Nitrospirales; family UBA8639; genus Nitrospira_E. The sequence goes on from BQIW01000006.1 coordinate 7,345, forward strand.
CTCGAATCTGATGAAGAATGGAATCGTGCATGGCGATACGGAGATTGTGATCATCCAAGGTACCAATGACTCGTGGCGTAAATTGACATCGGTCCACAGCCAGAATCGGGGCTTCTGTTGGGAAAGGTTTCCCACGTTCAACCTCTTGAAGAAAAACTACCACATCTGCCAAATGCTGTTTGGAAGACACACGGACTTTCGGAATCTTGATGAAACCTTTTTTGTCCGCGATAGTCTGACAGAATTCGGGATTGCTGCCCATCGTGACTTTATAGGTTTTGGGCGTTGGAACAATTCCGGCAAATTTCATCACACCAGTGATCGCCCCTCCGCCGGCAACCACCTCTTCCTGATAGGCACCTACCGTTTTTCCGCTCAACAGGGCCCACAACACCATACCCCCCACAAAGAAGGATAGGACCGTACACTTTCTTTTCTGTCTTTTGACCCTATACCCATCCACGACATAAATCTCCTTCTCATTAATGAGTCCTGAAGAGTGAATCCGGACTTCCGACACCCATGAACGGACTTAATTGGGAAATACAATCAGCAATTAATACTGGGGAGCAGTGAATATTCAATCCTCGGAGAGTTTCATCTTCAATTCCTCAACACTTCGGCTTGGATTTCCTAAATCGAAAATTACTTGGTGGAATTTTTTCTACCGGTAGATTAAACAACCTTACACGATATTTTGCCAAGTATTCGCCTTAGGGTTTTCAATTTTTCTTCTGTTAAAATATCCTTCGGCACCGATTTTTTCTACGTATATAGGGTCTTGGGGCAATTTTAAAAAGAAACACTCATTCTTTCATTCGTCCCCACAAGAGTTCATCTTGCCGTTTTATATACTACGCTGGCAAGAGCAAGGCATTCTCTTTCCTTCGAAAGGACAGCGGATCGTCATTCGGTGTAATTGGGTAATTCTCCTAATGCTTATGCAGAGAACTCCCCTCAATTTACACAAGGCACTGAGTTGTATGGAGTCACACTTTTGGAAAGAAAAGAGGAAGGAGAATGCCTTTGGGAAACCTTCGGTTTGAGTATCCCGTGAATTCAAGCACCCATATCATCTCATAAATTCTGGGAAAGCAGGATTAGGAAGGAGAGACGGCAGATAAGGCGTCCTGTTCGGACTGGCACACTGAAATGAGTTCATGAATTTGGAGATGTTGAAGCAATTCCCCGACACATCCCTGTGGTTGAATCCAACTGATTCTGCGGCGTAATTCTTTGAATTTATAGGAGCACAACACCAGAAAACCTAATCCGGCACTATCCACAAACGTTAAACCTTTGAGATTAAGAATCAGGTGCTCTTGTTCGGTGTGGCAGCATTGATTAATAATTGCTTTAACATGCCACCGGGAGTGCATATCCAACCGACCATGGAAATCTACGACGGTAGCGCCTCGAATTCCACGTATAATGACTTCAATGGCCATAATCTTAGGAGACCTTATCGGTCCATTATGCCAGACCTTAATGACCGTTTCTTCCTGGCTTCTCCTCTTCCACAATCCAGAATGGAGCCAAAGAGTATGGTTCCTTTTCTTTTAGTTGACCTGTATCATATTAGTGTTTTCTCCCACCGACTCCTGCTACAATTTCACTATCCATGCCACCGGCCATTCATCCTGTTGATCTCATAGAAATACTCCGCCGGCATCGCTTGACTCCGGCGATTGTCTTTTTGACGTCTCGCCGGGCCTGCGATGAGGCTATTGATACCTTCGCCCACAGTTCTGCCAGGATGTCGACCCACCGCTCGGAGGCTATTGGGGAATTTTTTGAGAAATTCACCAAAGACTTCCCGAGTGTTGAGCATCACCCCTTAATTCCTGTTGTGCAAGAATTTGGAGTCGCAGCTCATCACGCAGGACATCTCCCTTCCTGGAAAATTGCGATTGAAGAACTGATGCGCCAGGGTTTATTGGATGCCGTGTTTGCCACAACGACCTTGGCCGCTGGGGTCGACTTCCCGGCTCGAACCGTCGTTATTACCCAATCCAGTGTGCGCAAATCGCAGGATTTCACGGACCTGACGAACAGCGAAATTCAACAGCTGGCCGGGCGCGGTGGCCGCCGAGGCAAAGATTTGGTGGGTGTGGTCGTTATTACTCCCTCCCCTTACATTGACTTAAACATTCTTGGCAAAGGACTCACAGGCTATCCGGAACCGATTGACAGTCAATTTGTGGTGTCCTATCCCATGGTGCTTAATCTGCTAAAGGCCCATTCACTGGATCAGATTGAGGGACTCCTCGCAAAAAGCTTTGCCCAATTTCAGCTGAATCAACGATCCCGTATCCATCAAGATCATCTGGATCAGATCAAGGAACAATTGACACCCTACGGACCCAGGGAATGCGCCGATTGGATCACTCAATGGAAAGGTTTTGATTTTGCCCGCCGCCGCAAAGCGCACCGACATCCTATCGTAACCAACGACACGCCATTCTTGACAGCCTGCCTGCCATTTCTAACTCCAGGGCGCCTCATCGGACTGCCAAAAGGTCCGGCGATTATTCTCCGTCAATATCGAAGCCGTGGAACCTTTGCTCCCATGTTATCCGTGATTCGGGCGAAAGGCACCTTGGGTGAGTGTCCGGCCCATTCCGTCACCCAGGTCTACGACCGCCTGTTTGAGTTTCAGCCATCTCGCACTATTCCCTGGTGTCAGCCAACGGTGCTCTCTCAACTCAAAAAGGAGCTCTCCCAATTACCTGCGCGTCTGCCAACCGTCCCGATTTTGCCGGAAACCCAGGATACAGATGATCCGTTCCTTGCAGAAAGATTAACTGAGGAATTCCCTTGTCCCACCTGTCCCTCTCATTCGGCATGCAAGAAAGACTTTCCTCTGGCGTCTAAACTTCGCCAGAAATCCCAGCAGTTGAGCAAAACAATTCAAGCCCTCCGTGATGGATTGTGGCACCGGTTTCAACAAAAAGCCGACGTACTCCACAAATTTGGATATATCACCGCCAACTCGCAACTCACCGCTGACGGTGAATGGGCTAGACTCATTCGTATTAACCATTCCTTACTTATCACAGAACTGATTCGTATGGAGGCCTTTTCAGGAATTGCTCCAGGATTGTTAGCAGGCGTGATGGCAAGTATTTCCCATGATGATGATCGTCCTGGATCTTATATGCGCCTCCCACCCGGACTGGCTTCGATGTTGACCCAGGTGCGGGCCGTCGCTGATTCCTTGAGCCCGTATGAACCCCCGCCCTTGTTACGTTCAGATGTCGCTGCACTCGTGGAAAGCTGGATCGGGAATCCTCAACTCACTTGGGCTTCACTGGTTCGTTCCACATCTATGGCCGAAGGGGATGTATATCGTCTCTTAGCCAGGACCTTGGAATTTCTCTCTCAAATATACGGACTCAAGATTACACATCCCGGCTTGGCCGATACCGCCCACTCCGCGATGGTGACCATGCGCCGGGAAGTCCTGCAGGAACTTCCCTAACCACAGATGAGAACATAACGCCATGCATCATGATAATCTCAAACGCGAACTCCAAAATTTACCCGTGAAATATTTGCATCAGATGGCAAGAGGCCGCATTCATCGTCATTTTCGTCTTGGGAAACATCGACTTGTTGAATTAATGCTGGCCTTTCCACCGGACCAGATTCTGGCCATTGAAACCGAACTGCAGCGGATACTGATCACCCGCCAGGAACGCCTGGCTGCACAAGATGCCCGCAACGCCGCTCGCCCTCAAATTCCCGCTTCGCCCTTTCAAGCAAAAAACCGCCCACACAGGAGGAGGCCTACCTTCGGCATTTCTGGGCCATCGATTACGCTTCAGCAAATCTTGGAAGGGATTGGCGTTCCTGAGCCTCAACCCTTTGCTCCGGATCCCTGGCAAACCGAGGCGGTGGAACATCTGGCGCATTCAGATGTCATCGTTAGCGCGCCGACGGGAAGCGGAAAAACCTATGTTGCGGTACAAGCGATCAGACAGGCCATGGCACTCAACCAAACGGTGATTTACACCTCTCCACTCAAAGCGCTGTCCAATACAAAATTTATGGAATTCACTCAACTTTTTGGACCGGATCAAGTCGGGATTTTAACCGGAGACCGGCGGGACAACGCCCAAGCCCCACTCCTGGTCATGACGACCGAAATATTGAGAAATTTATTCTATGATGCTGCCAGCGGGGAGATCGATTTACGGTTGCATACTCTGGGACTGGTCATTCTTGATGAATCCCAGTATCTCGCCGATCCGGAAAGGGGGGTGGTGTGGGAAGAAACCATTATCTTGTGTCCATCCCAAGCGCGGCTTCTTCTTCTTTCAGCCTCTATCGGGAATCCACAAGATCTGGCTGAATGGCTGCAAGCCATCAGGCCTATCCCCTGCCATCTTATTCGCCATACCAAACGATCCGTTCCCCTTCGAGGGCTGTATTTGCATCCTACAGGACAAATCGTTCCGCTATTCAAAAACCAGGATATTCTCCAAGGCAAGGGCTATACATTTCATCCAGAAACGAGACAGCTGTTCGCCCAATATGAAATTAAACCATTCCATTAATTTAGGCAAAAATATTTATCAGGCTTTATCTAATGCAAAGCATTAACTTATCATCAAACTTCATTTGTGCTAAAAAAACAACACATTGTGGCAATTAATATACGCTTCGGCACTCATTCTATTGTCAATATTGCTATTTCACAGTCAAATATCCACATTCATGAAAATTATTTTTTAGCATAAATTTTGCGTGGCATTCATAGTTAGTTCAAACATAACGCTATTATATAAATGCTTTCTTCGTGAAATTATTTAATGTGAAAAACAGATTTCTTGTTTCAACCCGTATCAAGTATATCCTGGTAAGTTTATTCTCGATTGCCTTTATTGGCTGTCAGGGGCTTCAGCCAAAATCCTCTGGAGAACTCGCCATGGAGGATCAGGATTTCCTGGGAATTTGGGACGCCTACAACCACTGCGTAGATGGCTCTGATATCCAACGCATGCAAGCCAACCTTGTGGTGTTAGCCTCTGCCCCGAAACCGATTTCTCTCGACGATTCACCAATTCCTGTCCCCGCATTTTTAAAAAAATGGTCTACGGCAAGAGGTTCCCGCCTGGCTGTCGATCCACGAGCCATGGCAGCCTCATGCTCAATCCATCTCGCAGAAGTAGCCAAATTGTCAGCAGATTGGCCAACGGCATTCCACACATTTCAGGAAATCCTGAAAAATTACCCAGAACCTCAATATGCCTTCTATGTCAGCAAAGCCAATCAGGCGATTGAACAAATGACTTCCATTCAGCCTGCCTCTCTCTCTTTCCAGGAAACCCTGGTTGACTAACCCTGCTCTCTCACTATTTTTAACTTAACTGTTCCAGTCCCTCAGGATGACGATTTCGGAAAGATCGTCTTTTGAGGCTGTATTCCAGCAGATCCCTGGAATTTTTTGTGTAGAACTCTGAATCAAAGGAAAGCAGAAGGGCCTAGAGGAGCTGCTTGCTTTTGGGTTTATTGGGTTGGCAAATATCGCATTGGCACATGCGGCGCAATGCGGTAAAGGAATACAGCCCGGTATCATGCCCGTCACTCCATTTAAATCGAAAGGCATAGCGCCCTACCGGCTCTATATCCTGCAATAATATGAGAAGTGGAATAGAGTCTGGCTTAAGACGCAACTCGCCGGTCCATTCATCCGTGCATGCGGCACACGGACAATGTTGTCGTAAATACCGAACTGGGTATACGCCCTTATGCCCATCACTCCATGTAATGCCTAAGACCCCCTTATCCAACCATTCCATGTCTGTCGGTTCAAGTGATGCTTGAGAAGTCATATCCGATGTCCTTATGAGTGGGGCATTCTAGGAAACCCATTGTTCAAATGTGGGAAGAGCTTTTCCGACAACTGCCTGGAAATAGGCTTCCATCGCCTCTTCAACCTCGAACCGGACCGTTCCGATCGCTTTCAATCGAGACAGACTGGCCATAGGCAGGCGCCGAGCTTGTTCAATAAACGCTAAACTGCCTTTAGAAATAGACAATAACCGCCCAACACCCCGTTGACTACAGCCGTGGCATACCAGCCCCCCTAAGCGTGGGGAAAACCACTGAGGCATGTGGGAAGAGGCAATATTTCCGCATTCAGTACAACGATCAATTTGAGGTCGAAAACCCGTATGGCCCAGCACATGAATTTGAAATAATAAGGTGGTGAGAGCCAGGTCCCTGTCAGGAAGCAAGTTTTCCAGGGAATATACCAGCGCTGAATACATTTCCGGATTGGGATCACGATCCGGCGTAATCATCTCCACCATATGTACCATTTTGGCTGCGGCTGCCATTACACGTAAATCTTCTCGTACGGCTTTAAAATGTTTGATCAGATCTATTTGACTAATTTGCCCCAAAGCGTCAGGAGTTTTTTGAAATAGGGTGACATCAACAATCCCAAATGGCTCAAGAACACCGCCGAAGCGTGTTTTCATCCGACGAGCTCCACGAGCAGCGCCTCGAATTTTTCCCAGATCGGCAGAATACAGAGTGACAATTCTGTCAGCATCCCCCCATCGTTGGCTTCGAATAATGACCGCGCGAGTTCTTAAGAGCGGCATGAGCAGTCTACAAGTACAATCGCAGGTCAGACACAAATCCCAATGTAATTAACACTAATTTTTTATCCATATCCCAATTCGCTCAATACCCGCACATTATCGCGCCAACCTTCCTGTACTTTCACCCACATCCGCAAATAAATTTTCATACCGAACAGGCGCTCCATATCTATCCGCGCACTTTGGCCGATCTCTTTAAGGCGCAGGCCTTTTTTTCCGATCACAATCCCTTTTTGGCTTGTTTTTTCGACAAGAATAACGGCCCGGATGGACGTCAGGCCTGGCTCTTCTTTAAATTCCTCAATTAAGACACCCACTGCGTAAGGTAATTCATCGTACGTCTGTTCTAGGACTTTTTCACGAATGAGCTCCGCAGCCATATGGCGCATGGGCTGATTGGTCAAAAAATCTTCGTCATACATTAATTCCGAACATGAGGGCAGACACGCAAAGGTTAATTCAACTAATCGCGGAACATTTACCCCGGTCTTTGCGGAAATGGGAATAATTTCACTCCAGGAAAACCATGTGCGGTATTGCTCAATAAGGGGAAGCAACCTGGATTTGGCGACGGCATCGGCTTTATTTAATAATAAAAATACTCCATGAAATGGTCGCTCGTGATGTGCCGAGGATATCTGCTCCATGACCTGTCGGTCTCCAGGACCTGGCAAAACCTGACTGTCCACAATCATATAGACCACATCAGATTGGGTCAGGGTGCCCAAGGCCGATTGAACCATCTGTGTGTTCAGTCGATGGTGAGGCGTATGGAGGCCTGGCGTATCAATGAGAATGAGCTGCCCTTCAGGGTAATGCCCAACCCCTAGAATCAGGTTTCGAGTTGTCTGTGGTTTATCAGAGACGATGGCGACCTTTTCCCGCACCAAGGCGTTGAGTAACGTCGACTTGCCGACATTGGGTCGGCCTAAAATAGCTAATTGGCCTGATTTCATCAAAAAACTTTCAAGTATGAGAAAACCGCAGAACCATTAATGAATGAGTATGAAGGGTAAAAGGGGTATGGCGCAAGAAATCTTGCGCCTAAGGTCTGGCCGTCAACGAGGAAGGGACCGGCTCTACAAATTGATACACCACTTCTCCCTGCCGAACCATACCCAAACGATTTCGGGCCAGTTCCTCCAGGCGTTGCGGGTCCCGTTGAATACGGATGATATCTTCTTCGAGCGAAGCATTGATGTCTTGTAATTGCTGAATTTGTTCGGTCAAATGCTGACGTGTTTCTCGCATATGAAAGTATAGCGGCAAGCCATCAGAATTAAAAAACATGGTCCCCGCAAGCACACTCATCATCAAAAAAGCTCCAACCATTGGAAGGCGATCCAACAGATCACCCCCCAATCCCGTGGACGTCCGTTTTTTATTATTGGGACGCATACTTGAAAGTTATGCTTGCACTGCAAGAACGGCTTTCCCGCGATATAAGGCAGCTGAACCTAATGTCTCTTCAATTCTGAGTAACTGGTTATATTTAGCCAAACGATCCGTACGAGATAGTGAGCCTGTTTTAATTTGCCCGGCGTTTAACGCCACAGCTAAATCGGCAATGGTCGTATCCTCCGTCTCACCGGATCGGTGAGACACTACCACTCCATAGCCGGCCCGTTGGGCCATGCGCATTGCTTCAATCGTTTCCGTGAGTGTGCCGATTTGGTTCACTTTGATTAAGATCGCATTGGCAATGTCTTCACGAATTCCTCGTCCCAAAAACTCGACATTGGTCACAAACAAGTCATCACCGACAAGCTGGACACGATCTCCGAGTTGATCCGTAAGCTGCTTCCATCCTGTCCAATCACTTTCATCAAGACCATCTTCAATCGAGACAATCGGATACTGCTTCACTAATTTGGCATAATACTCAACCAGCTCTCCTGAAGACATTTTGGATGTATTCCCATTCTGCACATGATACATCTTCTTTTCAAAAAACTCGCTGGCCGCTGCATCAAGAGCCAACACCACATCTTTTCCTGATCGATAGCCCGCTTGGTGAATCGCTTGGACAATGAAATCCAGGGCTTCTTCATTCGACCGAACAGCAGGGGCAAACCCGCCCTCATCCCCGACCGCCGTGCTCATGTTTTTGGATTTCAAGATGGCCTTGAGATGGTGAAAAATCTCCGTTCCCATCCTGAGAGCTTCTCTGAAGCTCGTCGCCCCAACGGGCATGATCATGAATTCCTGGAGATCAAGGCCGTTATCTGCATGCGCACCCCCATTGATGATATTCATCATAGGCACCGGCAATTCCCGGGCCGAGACCCCACCAAGATAGCGAAAGAGGGGAATTCCCAGTTCCTGTGCCGCAGCCCGCGCCACGGCTAAGGACACGCCAAGCGTGGCATTGGCCCCCAACTTGGTCTTGCCCTTGGTTCCATCCAGTTTGATCAATCGGGAATCAACGCTCACCTGGTCCTGGGCTTCCATGCCTTTAAGAGCCGGGAGCATATGCTTTTGAATCCCGGCTACGGCTTTAGAGACGCCCTTGCCCATCCATTGTTTTTTATCTCCATCTCGCAGTTCCAAGGCTTCACGGGTCCCTGTGGAGGCTCCGGAAGGAACTGCGGCACGACCAGTCACGCCGCTGGAAAGATGCACATCCACTTCAACCGTTGGATTCCCGCGAGAATCCAGAATCATCCGTGAGGTCATATTCTGAATAAGGCTCATAGAAACTGACATTCCTTTAAATCGTGAATAATGGCACCCCTCTTAATCTTGTACCCTGAGATACGCCTTAGATCAAGTTATAAGATGCTGTTTCAATAGCACATTGACCTTACCGGGATTGGCTTTTCCCTGTGACGCTTTCATCACCTGTCCTACCAAAAAACCTAATACGGTTTCCTTCCCGGCACGATATTGCTCCACTTGAGTTGGATGCTGGGCCAGCACCTCCTCTATCAGTCTTCCCAGGATGCTTTCATCGGAAACCTGAGTCAGACCTTTCTCATTTACTAATTGTTCCGGATTTTTCCCACTGGCATAAAATTCAGGGAAGAGATCTCTGGCAACTTTCAAGCTAATGGTTCCCTCTTCTACCAATTGTAGGAGTTCAACCAATTGTTCAGGGCTTACGGGGGAAGATTCAGGACTGGTGTTCGCGGCATTGAGCTCACGAAGTAATTCGCCCATTACCCAGTTACTGACCGTTTTGGGATGGGGAAAGTGTTTCACGCAGGCCTCAAAATAGTCGGCCAGGTTCTTTGAATCGGTCAGAATCTTTGCATCGTACTCAGGGAGATGATATTCCGTCATAAATCGATTCATGCGGGCAGCCGGAAGTTCTGGAATAGTTTGACGCAACGACTCAACCCACTCCGCATCCACCTGGACGGAAAGCAGGTCCGGATCGGGAAAGTATCGGTAATCATGGGCCTCTTCCTTGCTTCGCATGACAACGGTATGCCCTTTCTGAACATCCCACAGCCGGGTTTCCTGACGGATCGTTTCACCCTCCGCTAATGCCTCAGTCTGCCTGGAGATTTCAAAATCTAATGCCTCTTTGGCAAAACGGAAAGAATTGATATTTTTCAATTCAACCTTGGTCCCGAGGACATCCTGTCCTCGGGGACGAAGCGACACATTCGGCTCACAACGAAAACTCCCTTGTTCCATGTTCCCATCACAAACATCTAAATAGACCAAAAGATCATGAAGGGTTTTCAAATAGGCATCAACCTCATCGGACGAATGCAAGTCGGGTTCGGTGACAATTTCTAATAAGGGAGTCCCTGCTCGATTTAAATCCACCCCACTGCCTTCCACAGGCACATCATGCACATTTTTCCCGGCATCTTCTTCCAAATGAGCTCGGCGAATCCTCACGCGTTTTGTCTCTCCGTTGACGGAAATGTCCAGCCATCCTGGTCCGCAGATCGGCAACTCAAACTGCGAAATTTGATAGCCCTTCGGCAGATCAGGGTATAAGTAATTTTTTCGGGAGAATTGATTCGTCAGCGTGATCTCGCAGTGAAGCGCGAGTCCCGTGCGAACGGCCATTTCCACCGCACCTCGATTGAGAACCGGCAAACTTCCAGGGAACCCTAAACAGGTTGGACATACCTGAGTATTCGGCGGAAGACCGAAAGAGGTCGGACAGCCACAAAACAATTTCGTGTTCGTTTGGAGTTGGGCATGCACCTCAACTCCTATTACAGGTTCATAGGCCATAACGCAGCAGAGCCACTCCTCTCAATATCGTCTTTCAAATTTTAATCCAGGGATTTCATTTCACGTTCACGGCGCATGGCATCCCGACCCGCATCTAAGGCTTCTCGCACGGCACAAGAAATTTCTTCCACCAGTTCACGGCCACGACCAACGACATCTTCTACCGCATCAGTGGCCCGTTCCTTAATGTCTCGCAAATCTTCACTCGTTCGCCGGGCATACCCCGTAATGCGTTCTCGGGAATCTCTTCCGGGCTGAGGAGCTAACATGATCGCCGTCACAGCTCCCAAGAGCGCTCCACTTAAAAACGCTAACGCCACCGAGCCTGCTGATGCCCCTGAATGATTAGTTGCCATAGGATGGCCCTCCTTTTTGTTCTTTATGTACACGTTTTCTCACAGTCGAGGTCGCCGCTTTGAGTCCGGCAAGTAAACTGGAAACGCCGACGGCAAGGGCACCCCCTTTCCCGCGAACCGTCTGATGGACCTGGTTCACGGTTTCCCCCACATCTCCAACTGCGTGCAAGAAAATGGTGGCCCGATCCATGCCGAGCCTGGCTTGATCGGTTAGAGCTAAAATGTTTTCGTTAGTCCCCTTGACGTCCTTTAATAAACCCGGCAATTCATGATTCAGGCGGATCAGCAAGCGTTCTGATTGCCCAACCGTGCGTTTCACTTGAAGAATCATCGGAACCAGATAGCCCACCAAAACCACAAAGGCCACGGCAATGATGATCGCTGCCAAATCCACCATACCTCGCTATCCTTTCATGACCGAATCACGGGTCGTTTCATTCGCCAGTCCGTGGCTTGTTCGTAGGCATAAGCTGCACGCAAGACCATGGCTTCTTCGAACGGACGCCCCATCAATTGTAATCCGATGGGAAGTCCGATTTTACTCAATCCACAGGGAACAGAAATCGCGGGAAGCCCGGACAAACTCGCAGGAATCGTATAAATGTCGGACAAATACATCTGCAAGGGATCGTCCAATCGCTCTCCTAATTGAAAAGCTGGCGTCGGCATAACCGGACTCACCAACAAATCGACCTCCTGGAACACGGCATCAAATTCCCGTTGAATCAAAGTGCGAACGGCTTGGGCTTTCCCATAATACGCTTCGTAATAACCCGCACTCAGGGCATAAGTTCCCAACATGATACGCCGTTTCACTTCCGGTCCAAAACCTTGCGACCGAGTGCTCCGATACATCTCGGCCAAATCTCGGGACTCTTTGGCACGGAACCCATATCTGACCCCGTCATAGCGAGCCAAATTAGAGCTGGCCTCTGCCGTGGCAATGAGGTAATAGGTTGCAATGGCCCGTTCAGTGGAAGGCAATGTCACCTCTCGAATGGTGCCGCCTAGCTCCTGCAACACCTGTATGGCATCTTGCACCTTTTCGGAGACTTCCGTATCAAGACCCTCGGAAAAATATTCACGTGGTACCCCGATAATGAGTTTTTTGATGTCTTTCTTTTTCACGGCTTTAGTGAAATCCGGGAGTTCACGATTGGCGGAAGTGGCATCCATCGGGTCAAATCCGGCAATGACATTCAACAGGATAGCGGCATCCGTCACGGTTTTGGTAATAGGGCCGATTTGATCCAAGGATGAGGCAAAGGCAACTAATCCAAAACGAGACACGCGCCCATAGGTTGGCTTTAACCCAACAACCCCGCAACAAGCCGCAGGTTGTCGAATCGACCCGCCGGTATCGGAGCCTAAAGCCGCCACACATTCATCTGCAGCCACTGCCGCCGCCGATCCACCACTGGATCCTCCCGGTATAAACTTTTGATTCCACGGATTCCTTGACGGACCGAACACTGAATGTTCCGTGGACGATCCCATGGCAAATTCATCCAGATTGGTTTTACCCAGAATCAAGGGTTGGTGAGTTCGAAGACTGCCGACCACTGTGGCATCATAAGGAGGGACAAAGTTTTCCAACATGCGAGATCCACAAGTCGTCCGGATCCCTTCTGTACAAATATTATCTTTGATGCCTAAGGGCATGCCCATAAGCGGCTGTGTTTTTCGCCAGGCTTTCAGCCCATCATCAATCGTTTTGGCTTGTTGGAGAATCGTTTCTTTCGGTGTCAAAGTAATATAAGCTTTGATTTTTGGCTCCACCTGATTGAGCCGCAGCAAATAAGACCTGGCGATATCCACAGCGCTAATCTCGCCAGCGGTGAATTTCCCCTGAAGCTCTTTTAGCGTAAGTTTAAATAGAGACATACAAACCCGATTCTGGGATTAGTAGGTAAAAGAAAATGGAAAGAAGAAGGCCTTCAACGGGAATAACCCGTTCCCACGGGACTTGGTTACTTGGCTTTATTCTGGTGGTCCACTTGGATAATTTGAGGGACGTGCCGCTTGGCTTCTTCGTCATTAAATAATTCATAACAAAAAATAATGACCTTATCGCCAATCACTCCCAATCTCGCCGTGGGACCATTTAAGATGATTTCTCCCCTGCCCCGCGTCCCTGGAAGCGCGTACGTCGAAAAACGCTCTCCGTTATTCAAATTGGATACCATCACCGCTTCATAGGACATAATACCCGCCTGCTCCATCAGGTCTTCGTCAATCGTTAAACTACCTTCATACTCCAAACTGGACCCGGTGACGGTCGCTCGGTGAATTTTACATCGTAACAGTTGTCGATACATTTTTTCCTTGCCATTCTCAAGCCGTGCGTTTTGAGTGAATCGCGTGGGCTCTATTTTCCTAAAATATTCGGGACGACAAAAAATCCATTATGTGACTCCGGGGCATTGGCCAAGGCTTTCTCTACCGGCAAGCATTCGCGTGGGCTATCCTCACGTAACACCGGTTCCTCATGAGCGACGGAAGCTGTGAGAGGGACGCCCTCCGTCGACACCCCCTGCAATTGGTCCACATACGATAAAATATGATTCAGTTGGTCTGCAAACATGGGTTTTTCCGCTTCCGTTAAGTCTAAGCGAGCCAATTGGGCAACATGTTCGACTTCTTTTTGGGTAATGGAGGCCATAATTGTTCCTTATGAAATCAGGAATTAGAAAAACATGAGGACACTGCAAGCGGAAACTACCAATTACCACGTATTTTTACCATGAAATTCTCATGAAAAGCTACTCAGAACAGAGGATTAAACCAGCCGTGAAAACGGGGAGTTCAAGAAAATCTAGAGAAAGAAGCGGAGGCCATCAACGGTCAAATGTGGGAGTTGAAGAAAGAAGAAAACCTTCGTCCGCAAAGCTCACATAGCGCCCATCTCCAATAACAATATGATCCAATACCCGGATACCCAAAATTTCCCCTGCTGCGATGAGTCGACGTGTTAAGGCATGATCCTCCTCGCTGGGGTGAGGGTCACCACTTGGATGATTGTGGACAAAGATGACTGCCGCGGCAGATTCTCGTACGGCCAGGTTGAACACTTCCCTCGGATGAACAATGCTCACCGTCAGACTTCCCTCGGAGATGGTGACATCTCGAATAAGCCCATGTTTGGCATCTAACAACAGGGCCTTAAAGACCTCGTGCCTAAGATCTCGTAAGAGGGGATAGTAGTGCTGATAAATGTCTTGGCTCTGATGAATCCGTAATCCTGCCGTTAGCGGGACCGCTAAGGCCCGTTTTCCCAACTCAACTGCCGCGAGAATCTGAGCCGCCTTTGCAGGCCCAATACCTGGAACAACACATAGTTCTTGCAGGCTTCGATTGGCCAAGCCCCTGAGTCCATTAAGCCGAGTGAGCAGGTCCAATGCCACATCCACTGCCGAAGAATCGGGTCGACCAATTCGTAGTAGGATGGCCACCAGTTGGGCATCTGATAAACCCTGAGCGCCACGGTTCAGGAGAAGTTCACGGGGGCGTTCCTTTTCAGGCCAGGATTGAATGCCTTTTTTGAGCTGCGGGTCATTCATATTCATACAACCAGGGTTTGCCATTCGAGAATGGGTTGAACTATACGCAGCTATTTTTCACCCCGTCAAAAACAATTCCTCCCATTTTGTCATTGAGATTGTTGAGGTTTCCAGAACTATGATATCGTCCACGTGCATATGAAACCATCTTCTATCAGGATCGTTGCAGGGCAATTTAAGGGTCGAACAATCCCTACACTTCCGGGGCGAACCACCCGTCCCACCTCCCAGCGAGCCAGGGAAGCGCTGTTTTCTATCCTGGGTGGCCAAATTCAGGATGCCACGGTAGTTGACCTGTTTGCGGGAACAGGAGCGGTAGGACTTGAAGCCTTAAGCCGGGGGGCGACAAAGGCGCTCTTTGTTGAGCAAAATCCGTTGGCCGGAGCAAGTATTCAGCGGATGCTTACCCAACTTAAGGTTTGCTCATCAAGCCGGGTCCTCATTGAGGATGTGGCACTCGCCATACAAAATTCAATTTTGGTAGGATGGCGTCCGTTTGACATGATATTCATGGACCCACCTTACCGGCTCCCGAATGTTCAACAGATTTTACATCAATTAGAGGAAGCGGACGTCATCGCCTCGACCGGCCGAATCATTTATGAACATTTTCATAAAACCACTCCTCCGATTCCCCTTGGGAAATGGTCACTCCTCCGAACTGCCCGATATGGGGATACGGCGTTGACGTTTTACGGACCTTTCCCTCCGACAAAAGGCGATTTGGACCAATGACCATTGGCATTTATCCAGGCACGTTTGATCCTATTACACGGGGCCATACGGATGTCATTGCTCGAAGCCTCAGGCTGGTCGAGCAGGTGATCGTCGCTGTTGCCCCTAACCCTCGCAAAGCTCCTTTGTTCGACTTGGATGAACGAGTCCAATTGGCAAAAATCGCCACAAGCGACCTGAAGGGAGTCACGGTTGAACCGTTTGATGGCTTACTGGTGAATTACGTTAGGAAACGCGGGGCTTTGGCCATTATCCGTGGACTAAGAGCTGTGTCAGATTTCGAACATGAATTTCAAATGGCCTTACTTAACCGAAAACTAGACTCGAGCCTGGAAACGGTCTTTCTGATGTCGAGCGAGGAATTTTCGTATCTCACCTCCAGCATGGTCAAAGAAGTGGCCTCCGTTGGCGGTCCCCTCCACCATTTCCTTCATCCCGAGGTGGCCGACTGGCTCCAGGGTCGATTACGGAGAAATGCCAAATGAAACTTGCCTCGCGAACGACCCGCATTACCCCCTCCCCCACGTTGCAACTCTCCGCCACCGTGAAAGCCCTGGTCGCGCAAGGGCAGCAAGTTTTCGATTTTACAGCAGGTGAACCTTCTTTCGATTCTCCCGAAGAGGCCAAAGAAGCAGCCTACGAAGCCATTCGCTCCGGCTTTACCAAATATACGGCCGTGACGGGGATCGATGATTTAAAAGAGGCCATCATTGAAAAATTTCAGCGTGACCAGGGCCTAACCTACTCCCGATCACAAATCCTGGTGTCCTGTGGGGCGAAGCACACATTATTTAATCTCGCACTGGCTTTATTTGAAACCGACGATGAAGTCCTCATTCCCGCTCCCTACTGGGTCTCTTATCCCGAACAAGTCCTCGTGGCAGACGCTAAGCCTGTTATTTTCCCCACGTCCGAATCCTCCGGCTATGCCATTAACGTGAAAGCACTGGAATCCTCAATCACTGATCGCACAAAAGCGATCATTCTGAACTCACCGTGCAATCCGACCGGCAGTATGTATGATCGACAAACCCTGGAGGGCATTGCCCATTTGGCCCTCCAACATAATCTGCTTATTATCTCTGATGAAATTTACGAAAAGATGGTTTACGATCAACATCGACACTATAGTATCGCATCGCTCGGTGCCGACATCGCTAAGCACACCATCATTGTGAATGGGGTGTCCAAAAGCTACTCGATGACAGGATGGCGGATTGGTTATGCCGCCGGCCCGGAGAAGCTGATCAAGGCCATGGGAGACATTCAAAGCCAAAGCACGTCGAATCCGAGCTCCATCTCGCAAAAGGCAGCAATTGGGGCCCTCCGAAACTCTGATGCGTTCATTCAACATATGGTGAAAGAGTTGGAGATTCGACGAAAGGCCATTGTTGAGGGGTTAAATCGGATTCCGGGGATTCACTGTCCTATGCCTGCAGGCGCATTTTATGCGTTTCCCAGCGTTGGTCAACTCCTGGGCCGACGCTTCCAAGGAGAAACCTTGTCCACTCCGTTGGCTTTTGCCAATTTTTTTCTCAAAGAAGCTCAAGTGGCGTGCGTCCCTGGGGAACCATTTGGAAGCCCCACGCATCTACGATTTTCATATACCGGAACATTAGAGATGATTGAGGAGGGGTTGCAACATCTGTCCGAGGCCGTGGCCAAACTTGAATAGCCTATTCCTCCCCGGCTGGGGATCATTTATTTCAATCCAAGCCCTTCCAAAATCTTGACCTGAATGAAATCAGCCTTATTCTATTAACATATGCTTATAATCCGCTTAATTGACGTATATTCTCTGGAGGTACACCGTGCCCATTTATGAATATCAATGCACCGGTAGCGGTGAACGGTTTGAAATTCAACAAAAAATGTCAGATCCGTCTATTCAAACCTGCGATCAATTATCCTGTGGATGTGGAAAAGCTGAACCCGTCACAAAAGTCATCTCAGCTCCCGCGATCATGTTCAAAGGATCGGGATGGTATGTCACGGACTACTCAGACAAGCTCAAAGCGCCCGAAAGTAAATCGGAGAATAAAGGGAAACCCGCTGACTCCAGCACCGGCGAATCTAAAACCGACAACAAGACCGGTCCGTCCAGTTCTGATAGTGGATCCAGCACAACATCCTCAACATCCGCATCTTCTCCCTCTTCCACTGGCTCTACGGGATCCGGGACAACTTCGGGATCAGGAACATCGTCCAGTTCCAATGCCTCTACGGGATCCAGCCCTTCTTCGTCTACCAGTCAATCCTAACCCTTCATGCTGATGCACTGGCCGGGGCAACTGCGCAACAATTCCAACCTTCACCGAAATTCTGTCCCCCAGGAATACCCGGCCAAAATTTCAGCCCTGACCCCTTAAACCTTCCCAAAATACATTTCCATCTATAACGATCATCCGCCAATCGCAACGACAATGCTGTTTCCCCACAAGGCGTTGCGACTCTTGACAGCTCCGCCTACCGTCGGTACTCTCATCAGGCTTAACCGTAATTGCAGCCTCTTCGGTTACTCAGGCCGAATGGAAGATCATCCTTTAAACGCTAGAGGGAAAAGCATGAAGAAGATGTGTCTGAATGGTTTGACAAAATGTATTGGGGTCCTATTCATCACTGGTATCTGTATGCTGAGTGTGGTTTCGGAACAGCATGCCCTTGCCGCTGGGAAAAATACCTTCCGCGTCGGTGTCCTTGATCCTCAAACCGTGATTGAGAAGTCAAAGGCAGGAAGCCGCGCCCTGGCAGCTTTAAAAGAACATGCCCAAGCCAGGGAAACCGTGATGAAAAACGATCAAAAAGAATTGGAGAGTCTTCAGGAAGAACTCAAAGCCGCAGAGACCAACTCCACGCTGAGTGAGGAGGAGCAAAAACGCAAACAAGAACGGTTTGCACAAAAATATCAAGCCTGGCAAAAACAAGGTCAGGATTTCCAGAATGAACTCGGCCAAAAGCAAAAAGACCTGGTTCAGGAATATATGAAGAAAATCGAAGAAGCCACAAGTGCCGTCGCCGCACGCCATGGCTTTGATGTAGTCATTGATAAGGGTAGTGAAAACACGCTAAAAATTGTGCTGTACAATAGAGATGGGTTAGATCTGACAAATGAAGTTGTGAAGGAATTTGACCGGCGATTTAAATAACCCTCAATTCAAAGCAAGCTCTTCAACAATTTCCCCTGTGAGTCAAACTCACAGGGGATTTTTGTATTCTCCCGACTTCACATCGTGTGGAATAAAAAATCCCAGGCGTTTAACCGTCAACGAATACTCCTTCAACTGTGAGATTGGAATTGAGTCAACATGAATCATGAACAAGTAGGTTTTTTATTGCCGACAATGGCATTTTCGCTGTGCGCATTCTGAATGCAGCCAGTGATGGCCTTTCCAACTATTTCTTTCTAAGGCCCTTGAAGCATGGGACCTATAGAGGCAAAAATATTCTTCAATTTTGTCTTTCTGAATAAAGGAGGCTGGATAAGAAGAGAAGGAGAACCCTGAGTCAACCCCCACTGCCCCAAACAGCTTCTTCCTCGGACTGGTAGATGGGAATTACCTGAGGCAAATTAGCATATTCAAGCAACTCTCTGACATGGGATTGAGGACTCACAATACTCAACCGAATGCGATGGGGCTTCATCCGATGGTACCAATGAAACATCTGCCCCAATCCCATCGAGTCGATCCAGGTGATGTTCGAGAAATTCAGAATTATATGATGGCATCCTATTTCCTGAGCACCCAATATGGCCACTTCGAGTCCAAGCTTAGAGTCATAATCAAAACGTCCAGATAACTCCAATACTTTTGTATCTTTGCGAACATGTTCCCTGACAGTCAGCATTCCAGACTTTCCTCTTATTGACCCTTTCGGCAATCACACAGTAAAAATTTACTGATCTCATAGTAAGACACAATAATCAGATCTCCGACTGACCTTGGATAATACAAAGCTTCGCACTCAATCCATCCAGATATTACTTTCGATTCAACAACATCCCTTTGATTGCGGTAGTCTAAAAATAGGATGAGCCCTTGAGGTGTCAGGCTTTTTTATTACATTCCCGACTGTAGAACTTTTCTTCGGCAGTTTTTCCTTCATTCCTGCCAAACTATGAATCCACTTTTCACTTTTTGTGAGAAGTGAGATAAAACGATCGAGTTTCATTACCATAACCTTAATACTTGTAGATGATTGGGCCTTTCACATCGCCTAGCCATGAACGGCAAACTTTCTCTGATTAGATGCAGATCGTTAAATTTAAGATGATTCTTATTAGCATCCTAGCAACTCGAGGGTGATGATGGTGTCCTCAGGGAAGTGGCATACCCATCAAAGCCAAGCGCACATTCAATTAATCTGTGACGAAAATTCCTGCTTGGTCCGAATGGATGGTCCAAAGGGAAAATTGAGTGAAAAGGTGGGTATGGAACTAGGCTTGTTGAAGCAATTTGATCCGTTAGATGAGAACTTGCAACGACTTGGTTGTTTTTGGTGTAGGTGGTGCGCCCGGCAGGAATCGAACCTGCGACCCCCGGCTTAGAAGGCCGGTGCTCTATCCAACTGAGCTACGGGCGCACGATAGGAAAATCGCATAGTTAGGGAGTTTGAGTCAACGACCTGGCAGCCTGGGGAGCCAATTGTTGCATTCGTCATTTCAGCCCAGAAAATCAAACAAAAAACCACAGTTTTTGAATGAGGGGATCATTGGCTCCACAGAAACGAAGCAAGTCCAAAGCTTTTAACACCCCTGTTCAGGCAACAGGGTGAAGACCAAGTAAACCCGGTCCTATCATCAAAAATGTCGAAAAACGAAAACGGTTCACCTCTAAACTATCCGATTTTCACACAACATGCTTACCGTGTCGTTCATGCATATAGGATATTCGCATCCAACCGATAGGGTGAGCTATCGGAGGTGGAAATGCAAAATAATTTCATTCTTGGTGTTGTAGGTTTTTTTCTACTCCTTGGTGCCTGCGCCTCGCAGCATTCGTCCAATAATAACGTTGATGAACAGGTGGATCTCTATCTCAGCACACTAGATGATAAGCATTTCGTCTGGTGCGAATTAGATCTGGAGCAATGTCGGCGTGACTTTGAGGCATGGAAACTCACCAAACACGGTCTCAGCATGATCAAGGAATTCGAACGAGAGAATACTGATCAACCGGACAATACCCAGCACTTGCCGAATGTCTTTCGTACGCGATTTGTGGAGGAAGGCCGGTTAGAAGAAGAAATGGTAGGAAAAGACGGCAAGGGGCAGAGCATCGATCGGGATCCAGAAGGCTTGAATTGGTCCTATTGGACTATCGAGAATAATCGACATCCCATCCAGGAAAGCATGAGTATGCCGCCAAGAACTCATGGTCCCCATGTCGCACCCTGATAGCCTCAGGGAGCTCACCCCAAAGGGGATTTTCCCTACCCATTCCCAGACTTTTATATTCTTTCTAACACGACAGGTTTACTCTCATCATTCTGTTCAGATCCATCTACCTGATACTCCATAACGCCGTTTGAAAAACCTCCAACAGAAAAAAGTGCTGACAAACAAAGGATCTATTCGAAAAACTTATTCCCCAACTCGAACCAGCATGCCACGATCTTTACAGATATTGAAGGTGTGGTAGAACCATGCCACGATGATCAAAAGGAATCCACCATTGAGGCCCGTGGCCCACAGCAAATGTGTCACCGGGGCGTTACCGGTAGTGAGGACCCCACGCATTCCTTCAAAGATATGCGCAGGAGGAACTATCCAGGCAAGAGATTGCAGCACCGGCGGAAGGACCTCAATGGGGTAAAACACGCACGAGATGGGTTGAAAGAGAAAGACCATGCCCCAGGCCAGCACTTCGGCCTGTTGCCCAAAGCGCATGATGATGGAAGTGGTGAGCACGCCGATAATCCAACCTGATATAACAAGATTGAGAACGAAGGGGAGCAAGGAGAGTCCCATCTGGAGGATATCGTAGGAATAAAACACCCAGGCGAAAAGCATCATCAGACCGCCCACGGCCGTGACCTTGAGCACGCTCATGGTCATAGTCGCAACGAGATATTCTCCGACCGTTAATGGACTGGCAAACAGGTTCATCAGATTGCGAGCCCACATTTCTTCTAGAAATGAGACGGCAATGCCCTGCTGCGCCCGAAACAACACATCCCAGAGGATCAGCGCCCCAAGAAAAAATGAGACGGCGCCATGCAGCGACATCCCAACCTTTTCCAGATAAATCGTAATGAATCCCCACACCACGAGATCTAAAAACGGCCAATAAAAAATCTCCAGCAACCGGGCAAAGCTTCG
Organism: Nitrospirales bacterium; assembly: GCA_021604105.1. Classification (GTDB taxonomy): domain Bacteria; phylum Nitrospirota; class Nitrospiria; order Nitrospirales; family UBA8639; genus Nitrospira_E. Next base: position 29,126 of record BQIW01000006.1, read on the forward strand.
CTTGTAGAGATACATATGACGGGATAAGAGAGCAACGATACGACCAAGACTCATGGACCGTTCTGTTCCCTGGCCAGCTTTAAAAAGACCTCTTCCAGATCCCGTTGACCGTACCGTTGAATGATTTCCGTGGCGGTGCCTTCCGCCACAATTTTCCCCCGTTGCAGGAAGATAATCCGATCGGACATTTCCTCCATCTCCCGCATGTTGTGCGAGGTATAGAGAATACTCAATCCTTCCGAGCGTTGGTATTCTTTTAAAAACGATTTAATCTTATTGACGATATCAGGATCCAAGCTGGCTGTCGGCTCGTCTAGAAACAACACCTTGGGTTCGGTCATGATGGCTTTGGCCAAAGTCAGTCTGGACATTTGGCCGGAAGACAGTTTTCTCGTGAGGCGATGCCGGATATCTTCCATCTCCAACTTTTTGACGATGTCATCAATGCGCTGCTGAATATGCTTGAGTTCATAGAGCCTCGCGATGACCTTCAGGTTTTCCTCTACAGTTAAAGAAAACGGCATCGAAATATAGGTGGAGGAAAAATTCACTTGCTGTAGGATCGTTTCTCGATGTGTGGCCAGATCCAGCCCAAACATGTGAATACTTCCGATGGTTGGTGTGATCAAACCCAACAACATATGAATCGTGGTGGTTTTGCCGGCGCCATTCGGGCCAAGCAAACCGAGGATTTCACCTTTTTTGATGTCGAAGGAGATATTATCGACGGCCGTAAAGCCTTGAAACCGTTTGCTGAGATTTCGAACTTCAACGACAGAGGAAGCCATGGAATCGGAGGCAGGCATTAAAACAAAAATCCACCAATTTTATCGGGTAAGTGACAGGTTTCACAGCGATTACTCAGCACCTCGCCTTCGTACTGTTGTTTGCCATCATGACAACGAAGGCAATCGGCCATACTGGCTTTCCAGAGCATCGAGTCTTTTGGCTGATCTGGTTCATGGGGTTGGTCATCAAGTTTAACATGCCCGCGCGGGATCACAATGGGATACCCTTTAATCGGCGATCCATGGACGACGCGCCCGTGACAGGTTGTACACCCCTCACCTTTTCCACGCTTTTTAAAGGCCTCCATATGTTCCCGGTGATTCATGATCAGTCCGACATCTTTCACGGGTGTGGGCAGATCACGGACGGAGACTTCCGTCACCCGCAAGATGGCTCGATGACAACTGATGCACACGGAAGAAGTCACATGGGATTCAAGATTATGGGGTTCGGTCGGGGTTCCGAAAACCGTGATCGTGACGTCTTCTATCCCGGCGAAGATTTTATCCTGAATAAACCCGGAAATGCCTGGACGCACGTGGCAATCGACACAGGTGACATCTTTATGACTGGATTGTATCCAGGAATCGTAGGATGGTCTGATGGTATGACAACTCGCACAGAAGGTGGGCTGATTGGTCAGCGGGATAGCCGCAGCCCCTCCTAAGGCCAGCACCAGGAGTGTGGCCGCCATAAGGATCAGGCCTTTTCCCATGAAGGCTACGAATCCCTGTGGAGGGGGAACTGTTTCATGATCAGTTGCGCCAGTCCCTGGACGTCGTCGCGATCAAACCAGGGAGCCGAGCATTCGATGCGTTTCATCGAGGCGACCGCCAACAAACCATCCAACGATACATCCACTTCTTGTAACTGCTCACGCACGACGACGACCTTGGGAAGACCTTGGCTTTTCCAGCCTTCGGCAATAATCAAATCGATTTCACCATTGATAAACCGATCCCGAACTTGATCGACAGGAAGTTCTTCCGGGACATCAGCAAACATGGCCAAGCTCCCTTTGGATAAGACAATGACCGTACTGGCCCCTGCACGTTTGTGACGCCAACTGTCTTTGCCTTCGGTATCCAGGTCAAACCCGTGACCGGCATGCTTAATCGTGGCCACTCGATAGCCCGCATGCGTCAGTTCCGGGATCAGGCGTTCGATAAGCGTCGTTTTGCCACTGTTGGAGCGGCCAACAAAACCCACAATGGGAGGTATCATGATGAGCCCTATACTTCCTTCTCGGAGATCAAAAATTCCCAGTAGGCGCCATGAATGATAAAAAAAATAAAGCCTCGGTTGCTTAAAAGTTTCGAGATAATAATTGGACGTTTACGGAATCACCTGGCTTGAGAGATTCAACTTCTTCCGGGACATCAATAAACCCATTGGCTTTCACCATTGAGGTGAGTATGCCTGACCCTTGCCCACCGGTTGTCCTGACCGTGAGAACGCCATTTTCGTGCTGAAGAATTCCCCGGAGAAAATGCCGCCGGTCTGTATGTTTGGAAAATGATTCTTGAAACAGCGCCTTTACAACCGGGCGTTCCCATTTCCGATGCCCACCCATTTTCAACATGGCCGGGCGCACGAGTTGATCAAAAGTGACCATGGAGGAAACCGGGTTCCCAGGCAAGCCAAATGCGAGTTTCCCTTGGATTTTCCCGAATGCGACCGGTTGCCCGGGGCGAATCGCCAATTTCCAGAAATTCATGTCTGCACCAAGTTCCGCAAACACCGGCTTGGTAAAATCGTAATCTCCCATGGAGACCCCGCCGGACAACACTAAAATGTCACAGGTGAGGCCTTGACGGATTTTGTCTTTTAAGGAGACCGGGTCATCTTTCGCAATACCCAAGAGGACCGGAATGCCCCCTGATTCCTGAACAGCAGCAGCTATACCATAACTGTTGGAATTCACGATCTTATGCTCATCAAATGATTCATCCAGATCTGCCAATTCATCCCCGGTAGAAAGGATCGCCACCCGAGGACGCTGTGACACGAGGACGAAGGATTTGGCCAGAATAGCCAACATGCCGATTTCCCCCGAACGCAATTGAGTTCCTTTGGGGATAATACACTCTCCTTCGATAACATCTTCCCCTTTTGGCCTGATATTGGAACCCTGACCGGCTTCAGCCTTCATAATACGGACTGTGGTATCCGTGGGCTCAGTATATTCCACTCGTACAACAGTATCTGCCCCAGCCGGCACGGGAGCCCCGGTCATAATCCGAATCGCTTCGCCTGGTCCGACGGTTTTGGTAGCTACGGCCCCCGCTGCAACATCCTCCACAATTTTTAATTCAGGAATGCGTGTGATGGCATAATCCTGCTTAATGTCCGCCCAGCGGACCGCAAAGCCGTCCATCGCTGAATTGTCCCACGGCGGATTGGATCGTGGAGCAAGAATATCTTCTCCCAAAACCCGCCCAAGGGAATCAAGAAGGCCTATTTTTTCACAACCCAAAGGATTCGCCGTGTTCAGGACGGTTTGTTGGGCTGAAGTCAACGAAGTAAGCTGATCCATATACCTTGCCTAATCCTGCCGAAGGTTAAAGTAGCGCCCCCAAAAAAAGACCTGCATTCTGCAGGAGTCTCGCACGGTGACACCACAAAAAAATATGCATTCGTTCCTATGCCGTTCGTGTCAAAAAGTCGGATAGTCGGAGACCTCACCCTACCCTGCTCCAGGTACCGATTAGGCCTTTTTGAATGGAGCCGGCCTGGCCGACACCTTCACCAGAGAATCTTTTTTCTTACAAAACTCCTCGACTTTGTTCGCAATCCCATGAATAGAGTCAGCCGTGGGAAGATCAGAATGAAACAAGGCATAGGGTTCGCCACGATCACATTGGAGAACCATCTCCGGATCCAGTGGCACGCGCCCGAGGAAAGGGACGCCCATGCCTTCAGCCGAGGCTTCGCCTCCACCTTTTCTAAACAACTCAATGGATTTGTGGCAATGAGGGCAGTCTAAACCGCTCATATTTTCCACAATACCAATGATAGGAAGCTCACTATCCCTCGCAAAGGTGACCGACTTACGGGAATCTAACAGAGCCACCTCCTGCGGAGTAGATACAATCACGCAACCTGTCACATCACCGATGAGATCAATCGTCGTCACCGATTCATTCCCGGTTCCTGGCGGAAGGTCGATGAGCAGAAAATTGAGGTCTTGCCATTCTACTCCACCCAGCAATTGATTGATGAATTCAAACTTGTAGGCATCCCGCCAAATGATAGGATCATCGGAATTTTGCAAAAGAAACGACATCGAGGCAATTTTTAGATTATAGGCTTGGTGCGGAATTATTCCACCGCCTGTACTAATTTTGAGTTTTTGGCCTTCGGCCCCTACCATTTTGGGGATATTAGGGCCATGAATATCCATGTCGCATATCCCCACCTCATAGCCTTTAAGGGCCAGACTAATGGCGAGATTGGTGGTCATCGTACTTTTCCCGACTCCGCCCTTATTGCTCATCACCAGGATTTTGTAATCGATACGCTCCATGCGTTTTCCAACCAGCCAGCGACTATGACCCTCACGGTCTTTTTGGCAGGTTTCAGTTTCATCACAAATTGCACAGGCCCACATATAAGTACAGACATCCCCACTCGAACTCGGGGATGGTTGAATCATATTCAGTTCAGTTGCCATGAATCCCTCCACATACATCCACTACGATGATAATTTCCTATAAATCCGGCCACATAGGTCATAACGTGACTTTACGTCCTATTTTCTCCACCATATGCTCTACAAGCGGTAACACGATATCAAGATTTTCCTGTACGCCTTTCACACTTCCCGGCAAATTCATAATCAGTGTGGTTCCCTTAATTCCAGCCGTTCCGCGGGAGAGCATGGCGGTCCGGACTTTTTTAAAACTTTCAGCCCGCATGGCTTCTCCGATACCAGGGATCTCTTTGTCAATCACGTCCTTGGTTGCCTCTGGCGCCCAATCTGTTGGTCGCACACCCGTTCCCCCCAGGGTCAAAATGATATGGGGCTCGGTCGTTTCACAGAGTGTGTCTAACTTGCGGGAAATGGCCTGACGGTCATCCCCCACAACATCATAAGATAAAAGGGTTAGCTGGTGGTTCGTCAAGATTTTTTCCAAATGTTTACGATTCTCATCTGGCTGTTGGCCTGACTGTATTTTGCTGCTGACTAGTATCACCGCCACCTGGATCATCTCGAGCCTCGGCTGAGTGCCATGTTATCTCGGACCAGAGTCCGGAACGTCGACATATTCTTCATCCCCGCTAGACCCAGCGCCCACTGGTTGCGGAGCTAAGGGGGGACGCCGGACTACCGGTTGGCCGGAGGCCGGAGTTGGCGCCGTAGCATCCTCACTTTCTGGAGATTTCTTCTTGCCAAAGACCTGGGCACTGATAATCCCCACCTCATAAAAGAAATACATCGGGATGGCCATAATACATTGATTAAAGGGATCAGGCGTGGGGGTAAGGATTGCTGCGAAGAGAAATGACCCCAAAAATGCCCATTTCCGGTATTTTCGTAAAATAGGAGCATCCACCCACCCTAATTTCGCCATCAAGGTCAACGCGAGCGGCACTTCAAAAATCAACCCAAAGACCAACAGGAACCAGAGAATAAACCCCACATAATTGGCGATAGAAATTTGTGCAATAAATCCCGAAGCCAGGCCATAGGAAATTAAAAAATGCAACGCGAAGGGCAACACGACAAAGAAACAAAAGGTCAATCCCAAATAAAAGGCGACGGTGCTAATCGCAGTGAAAGGCCCGACAAATCGGCGTTCCTGGGCATGTAACCCCGGAAGAACAAATTGCCACACTTCCCACAACCAGTGCGGGGTCGACAAGACCAGGGCGCATAAGCCGGCCACCTTCACATTTTGCCACAAGGCTTCAGCCGGGGAGAGAAAGACGAAGGGAATTTTTGGCAAATCCGACGGCATCCATTCCCATGAATCTAAAATAAAATAATTTTGCAGAGGAATCCGAAGCCAGGACACCAGTGTATCCGCATAAAAGAATGTCCCAACAAAAACACAGGCCATGACAATGACTGCCCGCGTGAGTCGCCATTGGAACTCTTGCAAATGCTCCATGACGGGCATTTTCTTGTCTTCCAGTGGTTTAAAGACTTTCTCTTCAAACCAGGAGCCCAGCTTACTTTGTTTGGCCATGTTACTCCCACACCCTCATAGGTCGAGGGGGGCTCAGAGTCGCCCCCCTCAGTGCTCTCATCCCTTATTGGGGATTCACCGCGATAAACAGATTATTGCCACGACGGTTGACCAATAGAACGGCCAACTCATCTTTGCCGATTTTTGAGGCAATCTGTTTGAAATCGTCGATGGTTTTCACGGCTTGACGACTCACCTCCTGAATGACGTCACCAACTTGGATACCAGCAGCCTCTACGGCACTGCCGGATTCCACTTTGGAGACAACCACACCTTTGATTTGTTCAGGAATATTGAACTCGCTCCGGCTTTCCCCACTAATCGGGGCAACGGCCAATCCCGATAACACGTTATCGAGTTTTTCCATAGCGGGAGCTTTTTCCTCTTCCACCGGCGCATTCTTTGCCAGTACTTGATCGGAGGGCCGTTCTCCCAATTCCAAGGTCAGTACCGTCTCTTTGCCTTCACGGAGAACGGTAATTTCTTTTTGCATGCCCACCTTTGTTCGGGCGACAATGTTGCGTAGATGATTGACATCTTTAACCGCTTCCCCTCCGTATTCCAGGATCACGTCGCCCCGCTGAAGTCCAGCCTTGGCCGATGGACCAGCTTCGTGGACTTCACTGATTAATACCCCGCCCTGTTGACCCTCAGGTAATTGGAATGATTGGGCTAAGGCGGGGGTTAATTCCTGAATGGCCACTCCCATCCATCCCCTAACCACCTTTCCTGTTTCGATCAGGCTTGCGGCAATATCCTTCGCAATACTGACCGCGATCGCAAAGCCCACGCCTTCGGAACCGCCCGTCCTGGAAAAAATGGCCGTATTGATTCCGATCAGTTCCCCTTTCATATTTACCAGGGCCCCGCCAGAATTTCCCGGGTTAATCGCGGCATCCGTTTGAATGAAATCTTCATATTCCGTAATACCGACACTACCTCGGCCGAGGGCACTGATAATTCCCAAGGACACGGTATTACGTAAGCCAAATGGACTCCCGAGGGCCAACACCACATCCCCAACACGAAGGGACTCATATTCTCCCCAGGCCACCGAAGGAAGTGGGCCATTTTCAAGTTTGACTTTAATGACGGCTAGATCGGTCTTTGGATCGGTCCCGACAACGGTGGCTGACATCTCTCGTCCATCATGAAAGGACACCTTAATATCACTCGCATCTTCCACGACGTGGTTATTCGTCAGAATATACCCCCGAGAATCAATAATTACTCCAGACCCGGCACTCATACCAGGAGGTCCGCCAGGACCTCCCCCTGGAGGACCACCACCAGGAGGACCACCGCCAGGAGGCCCACCGAACGGCCCGGGAGGTAAGCCTCTGGATGGACCTCCCCCACCCGTCACGGCCACGTTGACAACCGCCGGACCTACTTTTTCTACAATTTCTGAGAACCCCTCAATAAACGCTCCGGGTATAGCCGCTTCTGTGTGGGCAGGGGCAAACCACCCGTTTCCCAAAAATCCACCGACTATCCCTAGTCCTAAAAATAGGACAAGGAAACCCCTTAGAGGGGCAATTCGAAACGGCCTGGCAGTGCCAGCAAACAACCGTGACATGTGCATCATTCCGATCTCCTGTTCAAAAAAAATTTAATAGAAACGGAGTGAATAGGAAAATTTCTATCTCACTACTCTGGGCGTTCTTAAGAAATTCCCCCAAGACAGATCGCCTCACTTCGTATAACCGTTTGATTCTACAATAATTGTTTTCCCACGTTCAAAGTCAAATCGTCGGTTTTTTTCCGGCCACCTATACAGACGTATTCCCAACAAAGTCTCGACCATGTTGTCAAGGGATTCATTCTTTAAAAAAAATACTCTTGGGGAAGATAAACATCTTCAGAACCAGTTGTTTGGATTGATGAAGACCAATGAATGCACTGTTCTCATGAGCGAAAAGCCCATGAAATTACTCTGGGAAACAGTAGAGGAAATAAAGAAGATGGAATGGAATGAAGAATGGTGACATTCAGGCAGGAAGCATCACTCGGTAATATCCAAGATGGAGCCCAAAAATTTTTCCTGAATTCTCATGCTGGCCATATTGGCTTCTATGAGATTCACCGCTTGCAGATGGGAAATGAGTTCTTCGCCTAGATCGACATTTGATCCTTCTTGAGGATTGAACGAATGTTCACTAGAGAGCAATGGAGAGGAGGGACGTTCATCCGTTTGCAAAGTAATCCTCACTCCGGCACCCGCTGGGGATTCCTCTGGAAGGGCGCGGGTTCGTTTAAAACTTTCTGTTTGGGCATTGGCAATATTATGGCCCCCGACGTTGAGCATTCTTCCCCCGGCTTGGATTCCAGATGCAGCAGAGGCCATACCGGCAATCATCATGTCTTCCCCTTTGTTAAGATGGGCATCCCACCACCCTCCATACACCTTGACGTTATCGACCGTAATCTCAAAACCTTTCCTGACAAAAAAGATGAGTTTTTATGCAGGCCGGAGATCCAGATACCTATAGTGTAAAAATTTTCCCTACTGAATATTCATAGAAATTGCTGAAGATTGAAAGTCTTTTTGCTATGATTCTTTCTCGTCATTTCCTAAGAAATTTCATGAAGGAGCCATATGCGGGGACTTGTTCTTCATCAGAAGCTTCACCTTCAAACCGACCTGCCCCTGCCCCTGCGCCCACAGGGGGAAGCGAGGATCAGGGTCATCCAAGCTGGAATCTGCTCTACCGATCTCCAGCTACTCAAAGGGTATATGGCCTTTCAAGGAGTCTTAGGACATGAATTTGTTGGAATAGTCGAGGAGGCCCCCGACACAGAATTGATAGGAAAACGAGTCGTCGGAGAAATCAATGCCTCCTGTCGTGTCTGTGAAACCTGCACCAATGGACATCCCACCCATTGTCCTCATCGCACCACATTAGGAATCCAGGGCCGGGATGGAGCCTTTGCTGATTTTTTGAACCTGCCGGTCGAAAACCTTTTTGTCGTGCCTGATTCCATTTCTGATGATCAGGCCGTCTTTATCGAACCCTTAGCCGCGGCCTGTGAAATTCCTCAATTAGTGGCGATCAAACCTACAGACCGGGTGGTCGTTATCGGAGATGGAAAGTTGGGAATACTGTGCGCACAAATTCTTGTGCTTTCAGGATGTGGCGTAACCCTCTTGGGTCGCCATTCAGACCATGACGCCTGGCTTACCCATATGGGAATCAGAGTGACCTCGTACCCAGCTGATATTTCCCAAGGCGCAGATATAATTGTGGAAGCCACCGGAAGCCCCGAAGGACTTTCCACGGCCATACACTTGATTCGGCCAAGGGGTACCATTGTACTCAAATCCACGTATCATGGAGACGCGTCTTTAAATATGGCGACTTTGGTCATTCAAGAAATTTCCGTAATTGGATCTCGTTGTGGCCCTTTCTCTCCGGCCATCCGCCTATTAGAATCGAAGCACATCCGGGTTGACCCGCTAATCCATGCCCGGTATCCACTTCTGGATGGCGTTCTGGCCATGGAAAAAGCCGCACAACGTGGCGTACGAAAAGTTCTGCTGCAAATGACCTAATTCGTGCCCAGTTGGGGAAAAAACATTTTTTAGGTATCCAATACTGGTTGAATGCAACATACCTTTGGTATGATAATGCTTCTAGCCGAGCTGGCGTAGCTCAATCGGTAGAGCAGCGGTTTTGTAAACCGCAGGTCGGAGGTTCAATTCCTCTCGCCAGCTCCACACAACTCATGTGCCTGCTGAAATTCGGCAGGAGCACAAAAGCACAGCCACCAGGGAAGAAATCACTTTTCATTAATTGGTTCCTCCAACCCTTCCACCGGGTTGCCCCCAACCTATTTGTTCCAAAACATTCCAATTACGTCAGGCGGCATCTCCCACCTTCTGAACCTTGCAAATCAGGATACAAGGCCTCATGTCTTCATTATAAAGTGACAAGTTCAACTGATTGTCCAGATTCACAGTTGTCACCCTTTGTATAATTCTTATTGAATTTTTACATTAAGAAAAACTGCTTTTGTTCAGGGAATTATCTGTTAAAATAACTTGACTTGACGATAGGCCGGTCCCACAAGAAATAGTGAAAGTCCCCGGTCCGTCATGAAGGAGGAAAGGCCCTATCCTCTAACAGGACGAAAAATCGCAGTAGTATTAGGAATATCTCCAACAGGCCACTTATTTCCTTTCGCCTGTGCATGGTCAGATCGCGCACCCCATGAACGACGATAAGCAAACCACCCTTCCCGCGGAAAAATCTTCTCCCACACCCTTGGCCGATCGCACAAAGGCTGACAATCCCAGACGCCAAGCGGTTTCTGGGAAGCCTTCGTCTAAGACCAGAACACCGAGTCTAAATTCTCCTGAATCTTCGTATGAAGAAACCGTGTCCATGCTGAAAAAACAGTTTCAGCTAGCCAAGCGTCAGAAACGTTGGATAAAACGAGCAGGGTTCATGGGTGTCGGTCTTTTGCTACTGGGTGGATTGGGCACATGGTTGGCGGAGGAGAATAGAACTTTTAAGATGGCCATCCTGAAAGTCGTCGCGCCGGTAGTGAGCATCCATCTGAATCCCGAAATGGTTTCAATACCCCCCGGGACTTTTCAACAGGGCGATAGCCGGGAAGAGGATGGGTCAAGCGAACATCCGCTACGAGAGGTCAAAATCAAAAAATTTGCTCTGGGGCGATTCGAGGTCACCTTTGAAGAATATGACCGGTTCGCCATATCGACGGGTCGGCCCTTTCCGGGTGATGAGGGATGGGGACGTGAAAGGCATCCGGTCATCAATGTTTCTTGGAAAGACGCGGTGGACTACGCAACGTGGTTATCGAAGGAAACCGGTTATCGCTATCGACTTCCCACAGAGTCTGAGTGGGAATATGCAGCCAAAAACATGGGGAAAAATGAAATATGGGCGGGGACTTCAGAACAAGAACACCTTGAGACCTATGCCTGGTTCAACACAAACAGTACCGGAAGAACTCAGCCAGTTGGAACCCAACAAGCCAACGGCCTCGGCCTCCATGACATGAGCGGAAATGTATGGGAATGGGTCCAGGATTGCTGGCACGACGACTATCAGGATGCCCCAACAAACGGCTCGGCCTGGCTAAAGGCCAATAACGGAAATTGCGGAACACGTGTGAGGCGCGGCGGTGGCTGGACTAATGCGCCCATGTCTTTGCGTTCCTCGTTTCGTAATGGATACAGCGCCGACTCGCGGAGCATCCAGATTGGCTTTCGCCTCGCGCAGGATATCGAATAGCAGCCATCCCCCTTTTTCTTATTATCTGAGAACTACCTTTCCCCCTAAAACATCATTCCCAAAAACAACAGTGCCGGGGTGACGATTCACTTCTTTAAAAGGTCGCTCCAACGCCTAATGTCCAGACTGCATCCGGACGGAGCCCTTCATTTTTATTGAGAGGAAGCTGGACTGCGGCCTGAAGCAAAGTGTTGGGAAGAGGAGCCCATTTTAACCCGGGAGCCAAATCGACGATGTCCTTTCCACTGTTATCCTTATCGTCCAATTCGTGACGACCCAGAAGATCAAGTGAGAAAGCAAAGACCGGAATCGGTGCCAGATCAAATCCTGCCACATAGGTAAAAAGATTCAGTTCGGATTTATTGTTGACGAGCACGAAGCCCGTATTCACATGGGGTCCAATCATGCCGATCGGGGATGAATAGTATTTAGAAGCCACAGCCAATCCCTCAAATTTGAATTCTCCGACTCCCATGAAATTATCTTCGTTTCCCGTGGGAAAAGAAATGCCCCCACGTACGCCCAAATCCGGAAGGATCTCATGATTTTTTAGAAAGTTATATTTGGTTCGCAGAAGAACGTCGCCGATCCCGGTTTTGTCCTCAGACGAACTGTCTTTTGAAGGATCTCCCGTACCGGGTGTTGTGCCATTGATCACGTAAATACCACTGCAATTTCCACCCTGGGTACAAGGGACGCCGTTGGCATCAAGCATGGTTGCCTTCGCTTTGGCCTTGATCTTGTTATTGATGAGAGGAACCAAAAGATTGACATCCCAATTATCCGTGAGGCCATACGTGCCAAAAAATCCCACAAAATTGGTGATCACTTTGACGTCCAGGTTAATTTGTAATAACTCATCTAATCCTGGGGCATTCGGTGGAGTTCCAGGTCCGGCTGTGGGAGAGACATCTTCACTGAGAGAGGATAGCTTCTGCCCATTAAATTTCTTGTAATTGGCGTTGGACCAGACGACCTGGAAATCAAATCGCCCTTTTCCAAGCGTGTCCGCCCGTTCCGCAAATAGAGGACCGAGGCTTTTGGTGACTTCAACCGGAACTCCCCGTTCAACATCAAACCGATAGGCTGCCACAGTAGAGTTCACCGCAAATTGCCCTGTTTGTGCCCCAATGCCATTGGTCAATTCATTAAATGAATTAAATACCGCATTGCCAAAATCATTGGACCGATTGCCTGCAAAATTAGGATCTGTTTGAAACCCATTTCCCCCATAAAGACCAGGAATCACGTTTTTTAAGTCTTTGGCCATAGTCACAGGTGGACCGATGACGAGCATCACCAACAGAAGGATGCAAGCCAACGGCTGAATTCCTCTACATAAAGGGTTCTGCATGAGCCAATAGGTCATGATTGTTCCTCATAAATTAAAATAAACAAAAGGGGTTCCCCAAAAAATTCCCCATAAAGGATTTGGCGCAATGATCCAGGCGCAGATATCGACTTTATCTATGGGTTTGGGGGATGGTACGCTCAACACCACAGGTCCCAAAGAAGGGCTCCACTCACACCCCTCTTCAGCTTCAGTGGGTATCAGATGGAATCATATCCAAAAAACGCAATGCTGACGAAGGAGAGAAAACCAGGCGATCCTATAAACTCTTTTCCATGAAGTCAATCCATTATTTCCCAGAGAGACCGCCCGCACCTGTTCTCCACTCAGACAGAGGCTCCCCATTTTGGAAAATGATCGACAGGCTTCAAGAAGGACACGTCTCTTAGGTCTTGATTTGTGCACAAAGCTAACATTGGCATCTCTGACGCAAAACCCAGTAAACTGGTCCCAAGAATCGACGACGCCACGACCAACACATACCAATTCCTCCTTCTTTCACTCGTTGCCGTACCCGTGGACCGAACGACACGAAAAAAGGAGACCAAAGAGGAAATTCTGATCCATAAAGAGAATGGGCCATTGCCTATTTTCTTCCGGAAATTTTCTTGAGTAAAATCGACAGAAGTCACAGGAGCAAGTGATCGGTGTTCGATCGCGTTCTACATCATCCCATCCTGAGAAGAGGATCCCTCCTCTGCCCCAGCTTCCTGCTGCTTTCTCTCTTGTTATTCAGTTTGATCCCGTTGCTCCTCCCGGTCCAGGTCTATGCTGATACCTCAAGTATTACCGTCAACGGAAAAACGCCTGCCCAATATATAACCGCGACCCAAGGAAAATCCTGGGCGGTGATCATAGGAATTGATAAATATCTGAACCTCGCCGGCTTGGCCTATGCGGTTGATGATGCGAAATCCGTGGCTCGCATGCTCGGGCGTCAAGGATTTACGATCACATCACTCTACAACACCCAGGCCACCAAAAAAGCGATCCTTAGGGAATTGCGCCAAAACCTTCTTTCAAAAGTGCAAAAAGACGATCAAGTGCTCATCTTTTTTGCCGGTCATATTGGAGAAACTCCCGGCACAGGAAAACAACAACCCGCGGGTTATATGATGCCCGTCGATACCGAACCAGGACTCCTTGCGGACACCGCAATCAACGTGGACCTTCTTCGTGAACTTTCGGAAACACTTCCGGCGAAACAGGTTTTATTTCTCATTGATATTTGTTATGGAGGGATTGCTGGTCGCAGCCAGCGTTCATTGCCCCCCATGACCGGTAATTATTTGAAGATGATTGGCCGTGAACCTGCACGCCAATTGATTACCGCAGGAGGGACCGGACAACAAGCCTTAGCCGGACCAAAGTGGAAACATAGCGTGTTTACCTATTATCTTCTGGAAGGCATTGGGAAGGGCAAGGGTGACCTGAACGGCGATGGCATCATTCCCGCGTCCGAACTCTTTGCCTTTCTCGATGAGCACGTGCAATCGGCAGCTCTCACCCATAAACATGTGCAACAACCGGAAATGTGGGCGTTGAAGTCGGAAAAAGGAGAATTTGTCTTTATTCCTAAGAAAATTTCCTCCACCCCCCAAGTCGCGAACACCCCCAATCGTCAAGAAAAAACAAGCAATCCTGCATCTGGTACAGTCGAGACCATTGTCGGACTCCTAAAGAGTTTTGGCAATCCCTTGGATATCTTCAACAACGACGTTCCATCTGGAAAGGGCGAGCAGGCTGATAAACAAAAAACGATAGAAGAAGAGGCCGCGGCGCTAGAAGCAGAGCGGGAAAAATTTGAATTGCAGGCTCTTCAATCCTTAAAGGAGCAACGACAGCGGGAGAAGGATCTTCAAGCGCAACTGGCCGAAGCCCAGCGCCTGGCCGCGGAAGAGGAACGCCGGCGGGTCGCCGCCGAACAGGCCCGCCAGGAAAAAGAAGCCCTCTTAGTGCAACAACAAGCCGCCCTAAAAGCTCAACAAGCCAAACTCGCCGCGGAGGAGGAGCGCCGCAAACAACTCTTGGCCCAACGAGAACGGGAATTTCAGACTCAACTGGCCATAGCCCAGCGAATGGTAGCCGAAGAAGAACGGCGACGAGTGGAAGCGGAAAGGGCCCGACTCGCTTCAGAGGAGCAAAAACGAAAACAACTCTTGGCGGAACAGGAACTTACGCGTCAAACTCAACTCGCTGAAGCTCGACGCATGGCCGAGGAACAGGCCAGAATTGAAGCCGAGAAACAGCGCCGAAAGGAGGCAGAACTCACCCGCCAAACCCAACTGGCTGAAGCTCGACGCATGGCCGAAGAACAGGCCAGAATTGAAGCCGAGGAACAGCGCCGCAAGGAGGCAGAACTCACCCGCCAAGCCCAATTGGCTGAAGCCCGGCGAGTGGCTGAAGAACAGGCCAGAATTGAAGCCGAAGAACAGCGCCGGAGGGAAGCCTTGGCCAAACAGGAACTTACCCGCCAACTCCAATTGGCTGAAGCCCGACGAGTGGCTGAAGAACAGGCCAGAATTGAAGCCGAGAAACAGCGCCGAAAGGAGGCAGAACTCACCCGCCAAACCCAACTGGCTGAAGCCCGACGAGTGGCTGAAGAACAGGCGCGCATTAAACAAGAGGCGGCGATGAAAGCCGAAAAGGCCAGACTCGCGGCCCTGGAAGAAGAGCGGGAACAAGTCGCCCGGCTCAAGCAAGAGGCGGCGATGAAAGCCGAACAGGCCAGACTTGCCGCGAAAGAGCAACAACGTCAGCAAGCTGAGGAAGCGCGTCGCCTGGCTGAGTTGGAAGAAGAGCGACGACGAGTCGCCGCAGAACGGGAGCGCAAGGAACTAGAGGAGAAACTTGCGCAACCACAAATCGTCCCGAATGGTGGAAATGATCCGGCAGAGCCTTCTCCTGAAAGTTCCCCATCGCCTGGAACCATTTCCGCGTTCACTCCTACTCCCCCATCCCCCTCTGCCATTGAACCATCCTCGAATGAAAGTTCGGGGTTTTTCGGATTTTTTAAGAATATGTTCCACCAAGACCCTACCTCGCAGCCGGCGACCAGCGAGCAACCGAATGGATCTCAACCGGAACCTATCCTGGAAGCACGGCTCCATCAACAAGAGTTACCTGACGCCGTTCAATCTGCCCTGTCAGAAAATGATGATGTCCCCATGATCTTGATTCCCGCAGGGAAATTTAGGATGGGAAGTACTGAAGATCAAATTTCCAGCGTCCTGAAAAATTTTGAAGGAATCCAGTTCAATGCTTTTCGAGCCGAAATTCCTCAACGCCAGATTCAACTCAATGCCTATTACATTGATCAATATGAGGTCAGCTATCGCCACTATCGCGCATTTCTGGAATCTACCGGTCGGGCACCTCCTGCATTCTGGGAGAATGAACGATTTCACAAACCGGATCATCCGGTCCTTGGAGTGACCTGGTATGATGCAACCGCCTATTGCACCTGGGCGGGCAAACGCCTTCCAACCGAGGCAGAATGGGAACACGCCGCCAGAGGATCCCAGGACTATGCCTATCCTTGGGGGAATTCGTGGGATCCTCAACGAACCAATACGGCGAGTTATTGGGCAGGCAAAAATTTTTCATCCATGGCGAAATGGGGTGAATGGATGCAAACCGCGTTGGATCGTGGGAAAGCCGGCCCGTTAGAGATTGGCACATTCTCGAATGGCGTCAGTCCATTTGGTGTTCATGACATGGCCGGAAATATATCTGAGTGGGTCTTCGATTGGTATGCGCCATACGAGAGCCAACTGATGCTCATTCACAATCCCAACGGGGCGGATTCCGGGACTATGAAAGTGCATCGTGGAGGATCTTGGAGTGTGAGTTCGATTTTTGCCCGGTCGACCTATCGGGCGCGAGAAAATCCTGAGAAGAGAAGTCCATACATTGGAATGCGTTGCGCCAAATCCTATCAGTAATTGCTTCAATCAATTCCCTGATCTCACTCGACGGTCCATATCCGAATAGCCTCATTGCCTGACATCACACCACCATGCTCCTCCCGGCAAACAGAAACTACTGAATCTCCCAATCCGTGGAGGTCGACCCTGGAAAACCCACCGAGGAAATCGTCAATCCGTCCATCAGCCAGACCGCTACCGTCCCATTTCTGCTATTGCGCCAAATGACATCCGCCTTGCCATCCCCGTTCACATCCCGGGCCTCTGAAATGTGCCAGGCCACCGGCACTCCACCCGGAAAACCTGAGGCCGCCATGGCGGTCCCGTTCATCAACCAGATCGCCGTATTGCCGTCAGTCGTATTGCGCCAAATCAGGTCCGCCTTGCCATCCCCGCTTACATCACCCACACCCGTGATTTCAAAAGCCGGCGAGGCACTTCCAGGAAAGCCCACAGCTGTCACCGACAATCCGTTCATCAGCCACACGGCCACTCCCCCACTGGTGCCATTGCGCCAAATCACATCGGCCTTGTTATCCCCGTTCACATCACCCACCCCCGCAATGTGCCAGGCCACCGGCACTCCACCCGGAAAACCTGAGGCCGCAATCGTGGTTCCATCCATCAACCAGATCGCCGTACTGCCGTCAGTCGTATTGCGCCAAATCAGGTCCGCCTTGCCATTTCCGTTCACATCGCCCACACCCATGATCTTAAAATCCGTCGAGGCACTACCCGGAAACCCGGTGGAAATAATTGTTAACCCATCCATCAGCCACACGGCCACTCCCCCACTGGTGCCATTACGCCAAATCACATCGGCCTTGTTATCCCCGTTCACATCGCCCACCCCCGCAATGTGCCAGGCCACCGGCACTCCACCGGGAAAGCCTGAGGCCGCAATCGTGGTTCCATCCATCAACCAGATCGCCGTGCTGCCATTAGAATTGTTCCGCCAAACCAGATCAGCTTTGCCATTGGCATCGAGATCTCCCAAGGCCGGTGCAGTTCTGGGTGGAACCAACGTCAAGGCCGTCGTCACAAAAAAGTCCGGACCCGTGAGTTCCATCTCGGTTCTGGTTTGATTGTTCAGATTGATCCTTTCAAATAGAATATTTTTGGTAAATCCTGAGGTCACCTTATGCTGCCCGGAAAAATGATACAGGAAGTCCGGTGACGTTCCCACACCAATGGTCTCACTTTCCCGGAAATCCGGTTGCCCCGCCACGGCACCGGCCGAGACATCCAGGAATTCCATCGTAGCTCCCGTTGTTTTATTCACCCTATAAATCCGTGCCGGAAGCACCGACGTTCCCCCGGGCACCGGTCGGTTGTCCGTGATCACATAGAGAGTTCCGGCCGCATCAAACGCCAGGTCCATAAAGTTTCCTTGAAGTTTGGCCTTTTGGGTGGCCACCCCCGTCGTCGGATTAATCGTCACTAACCGGCGGATACTGTTCACTTCGGACGTCACGACAAGTAAGCCCCATAGCTGACCGGTTCCAGGCTCTGTCGCCAACCCACGCCCCCCTTCTAAGGATTCACCCGTCGATAACGACAAAGGGATCTTGGCCAGCGTGGCACCGGTTTCGGGATTGAGCCGATACAGATTTGGCCGGGCTCCGGACTGTTGCCCAAGCATCAGCTCTTCCACGGAATACAACGTGGACCCGACAAAGGCCAATCCGTGCGTGCGGTGGGTCAAATCGGCAATTTTGGTTACCGCCCCATCAGTGCGAAGTCGGTAGAGGCTATTCACCAGCGGTCCGGTCTTGGGGTCATTTTGTACGCCCATGAGAAAAACTGGCGGTCCCGAGGAAATGACCAGAGCCACTGAACTCCCCGGAGTCACTTTTATTCCGGCCACGGGCGTTTGACTGATGACGGTTCCGCTTGGCACCGTTTCGCTATTGGCGGTCGTCACAATCCCCACGGTTAAGCCCGCATCGCCCAGAGCCGTTTGGGCACGGCTCTGCGTCAAGCCTACGACATTGGGCACGGTCGTTCCCAGCGATACTACCAATGCAACCGCACTTCCAGGGTTCACAGTTGTGCCAGCCCCCGGGTTTTGACTCATGATTCTACCGGCCCCTACCGTAGCGCTATTGGCCGTGGTCACGGTTCCCACAGTTAAGCCTGCAGTGGTCAGGGCATTTCGGGCGTCAGCTTGTGTGCGACCAACAACATTCGGGACTTGTGCCCCTTGGGACACAACCAGGCCCACCGCGCTGCCCTCCGCCACCTTGGTTCCTGCTACCGGATTTTGACTCAAAACCTTTCCTGTTGCTACAGAGATACTAATAGCTGTTATGACTGCCCCGACGGTTAAACCGGCTGTGGTAATTGCGGTTTGCGCGGCCGTCTGCGTTAAACCCACCACATTCGGCACCCCGTTGCCCAGTGACACCACCAGATCAATCGGACTCCCAAATGCCACACCGGTTCCCGCCGTGGGGTTCTGACTGATGACCCTGCCCTCCCCCACGGTAGCACTATTGACCGTCGCCACCTTCCCTACGGATAATCCTGCTTTGGTCAGATCCTTTAGGGCGTTAGCCTGTTTTCGACCAACAACGTCCGGGACGGCCACTCCGGAAACCACCAAATCAACCTTGGTACCCCGGATCACATTAATCCCTGCTGCTGGATCTTGCCTGATGATGGTCCCTGGCAGGACAGCCACATTATTAGCCGAGGTGACCTTTCCCACTCTCAGATTGGCTTTGACAAGATCCGCCTCCGCCTTAGCCTGTGAGCTACCCACGACATTGGGGATTTCGACGGCTCTTGCTGTTTCAGGTAAGGCACCGGCAAGAAACAGCAGACTTCCGAGGACGACGAGTTGTAAGACCATGCACTTGAAACTCTGACGGGTTCCCCTGTTTGTGCAGTTCAAGCTCCCCTGATGCTGGACTGTCATTGCGTCCATGTAGTGTTTGCTCCATTCACCAACAATTGACTAACCATATGACAAAACAAGGATTTGAATCCATACTTTGGTTCCGGCAATCCCTCTCTTGAATGCCACTTTTACTTATTATCGTGACATGAAGCGAAGATGCCGCAACCAATGTCTACTGAATCTCCCAGTCTGAGGGAGCCGAGCCGGGGAACCCCACGCTTGAAATCGATGATCCATTCATCAGCCAGACGGCCACTGTCCCGCTTCCCCCATTTCGCCAGATAACATCCGATTTGCCATCGCCGTTGATATCGCCGACTTGAGAAATCTGCCATGCCAGGGGTACCCCGCCAGGAAAACCGGGAGCAGCAATGACGGTCCCATTCATCAACCAGATCGCGGTACTGCCGTCCGTCGAATTGCGCCAGACCAGATCCGCTTTGCCATCCCCATTCACATCGCCGACCCCCGCAATCTCAAATGCGGTCGACGCACTGCCGGGAAAGCCGACCCCCGTGATACCTAATCCGTTCATCAGCCACACCGCTACGGTGCCGTTCCCACCATTGCGCCAGATGACATCCGCCTTACTATCCCCATTCACATCCCCGACACCTGAGATTTGCCAGCCTACCGGCACCCCGCCCGGAAAACCAGGAGCCGCGATTTTCGTTCCATTCATCAGCCAGATAGCGGTACTGCCATCAGTTCTGTTGCGCCAGATCAGGTCGGCTTTCCCATCGCCGTTGACATCGCCCACACCCGCAATCTCAAACGCGGTCGTCGCGCTTCCGGGAAACCCCACGGCCGATACCGACACTCCGTTCATCAGCCACACCGCCACAGTGCCACTTGTGCCATTGCGCCAGATGACATCCCCCTTGCCGTCTCCATTCACATCGCCCACACCCGCAATCTTCCAGGCCGCTGGCACCCCGCCTGGAAAGCCGGAAGCCGCAATCCTGGTTCCATTCATTAACCAGATGGCCGTGCTGCCATCTTGGGTGTTTTGCCAGATCAGATCGGTCGTGCCGGACGCATCCAGATCGGCCAAAGCCGGAGTACCTGCACCGGTATTCGTATTTGTGGGTGGCACCAACGTCAAGGCTGTCGTGACAAAAAAGTCCGGGCCCGAGAGCGCAATGGCTTTTCTGGCCTTCGTGGTTCGATGGATCTGCTCAAACAAAATATTCTTGGTAAATCCTGAGGTCACCTTATGTTGCCCGGAGAGATGATACAGGAGATCCGACGACGACCCGACCCCTATGGTTTCACTCTCCCGGAAATTCGGTTGCCCCGCTACGGCGCCGGCCGAGACGTCCAGGAATTCCGTCGCAGCCCCTGTCGTTTTATTTACCGTATAAATCCGGGCCGGAGCCACAGCCCCACCCGATACGGGTCGGTTATCCGTGATTGCGTACAGCGTCCCGGCCGCATCAAACGCCAGGTCCATGAAGTTTCCAAACAGTTTGGCCTTTTGCGTGGCGACCCCGGTCGTCGGATTGATTGTTACCAGCCGGCGGATGGTATTGACCTCGGAGGTCACCACGAGTAACCCCCACAGTTGGTTGGTTCCAGGCTCCGTGGCCAGACCCCGCCCTCCTTCTAAGGATTCCCCTGTTGATAAGGACAGGCGGATCGTGGCCAGCGTGGCCCCGGTGCTGGGATTGAGCCGATACAAATTCGGCGGAGTCCCCGCTGATTTCGCCAGCGTCAGCTCTTCTACGGAATACAAGTTGGACCCGACATAGGCCAAACCATGGGTACGGTGCGTGAGATCTCCAATCTTGGACACCACCCCATCGGTACGAAGGCGGTAGAGGCTATTCACCAGCGGCCCGGTCTTGGGATCATTTTGCACACCCATCAGGAGAACCGGTGGACCCGAGGAAATCACCAAACCGACGCCACTACCTGGGGAAACATTCGTCCCCGCTGTCGGGTTTTGACTAATCACATTTCCCGAAGCCACCGTGTCGCTAAAAACTGAGGTCACATTCTCCACCGTCAAGCCTACACCGGCAATGGCAGCTTGCGCCGCAGACTGCGATTTATTGACCACATCGGGCACAGCCGTCCCCAGCGACACCACCAGAGCGACAGAACTGCCAGGGGCCACATTAGACCCCGCTGTCGGATCTTGACTGATAACGTTTCCGATGGCCACCGTCTGACTGTTGGCCGAAGTCACTGTACCAACTTTCAGCCCGGCTGAGCTCAAAGCGGTTTGTGCACTACCCCTCGAAATCCCGACGACATCGGGCACCTTTGCCCCAAGGGACACGACTAGGGCCACGGCACTGCCTGCCTCCACCTTAGCCTCTGCAGCCGGATTCTGACTGATGACCCTGCCCGCCGCCACGGAACCACTATTAGCGGTCGTCACCCTGCCTAACGTTAGGTTGGCCTCGGTAATCGCTGTTTCCGCGGCAGCCCTGGTCAAGCCCACCACCTTCGGCACCACCACACCCAGAGATACCACCAATGTCACAGCGGTTCCTGGAGCCACATTAACCCCAGCCTCGGGAGATTGATTGATCACCGTGCCCGCCGGCACGGTCGTACTGGTCGCGCTCGTTATCGTCCCCAGGGTTAATCCCCCACTGGTAATGGCTGTTTCTGCCGCATCCTGCGTTAAGCCAACCACATCGGGCACCTTTGCCCCAAGGGACACTTCAAGGGCAACGGCACTCCCCGGAGGCACATTACTCCCCGCTGTCGGCGTTTGACTGATTACGTTGCCGATAGGCACCGTGGCACTATTGGTTGTCGACCCTGTCCCCACTGTCAGACCTGCCGCTGTAATGGCGGTTTCCGCCGCGGCCTGGGCCAATCCAACCAGATCCGGGACTGCGGTGCCCAGAGACACCACCAGTGTTACAGCACTATCCGGCAATACATTGGTACCCGCTGCCGGCGTTTGACTGATTACAGTGCCGATGGGCACTGTGGTACTATTGACTGTCGACCCTGTCCCCACTGTGAGACCCGCTGCCGTAATGGCAGATTCCGCGGACTCCTGTGCCAACTCCACGACATTTGGAACCGTCACTCCGGATATCACGAGGTCCACCGGACTGCCTGGTACCACATTGATCCCGGCCGCCGGATCCTGACTGATCACGCTGCCGATGGGCACCGTCGCACTATTGACCGACGTCACAACCCCCACCGATAGATCCGAGTTGGTAATGGCCGCCTCTGCCGTTGCTTGTGGATTTCCGATAACATCGGGGACCTCTGCAGCGCCTGCCGTTGTAGGTAAAGTACAGATGAATACTAACAGGCACATAGGAACCATCAACTTCAAAAGAATCGAGGTGAGATCTCCTGGCAATTTCTGACAGGTGAAATTCAACATAAATCTGTTCGTGTGCAGAATTTTCATCACGTTCATGTCATTGACTCCATTCAGCAAGAATCAGCTGCCCAGTCCACGGCGATCCAGGCTCGCCTGGTTCAATCAGACACTTACGCGCCCACCATGGATTGCTGTTGCTTTTTTCAGTGAATTTAAGAAGGGGCGTTCGTTGTCTCTACAATGGGGGAGGGTTCGGCCGTGTATTAAATCAGGTGGCTGAAATAATTCTGATCGGGAACACGAAAAATTAAAGTGAAGTATAACATGAGAAGGTTGACGCGTTCCATCCTTAGCTCGCTGACCCTGGTGATCCCATCCAACCGGAATGAAAATCTACTGAATCTGCCAAACTGAGGATGCCGAGCCAGGGAAACCCACGGCCGAAATTGACAACCCGTTCATCAGCCATACCGCAACAGTACCGCTCGTGCCATTGCGCCAGATGACATCCGCCTTGCCATCCCCATTCACATCGCCGACTTGTGAAATTTGCCATGCTAGGGGTACCCCGCCAGGAAAACCGGGGCCGGCAATGGTGGTTCCATTCATTAACCAGATGGCCGTGCTGCCATCAGTCCTGTTTCGCCAAACCAGATCGGCTTTGCCATCCCCATTCACATCACCCACGCCTGCGATCTCAAATGCCGTCGACGCACTACCGGGAAAGCCGACCTCGGTGATACTTAAACCGTTCATCAACCATACGGCCACGGTGCCTACGGCGTTCCGCCAAATGACATCCGCCTTGCCATCTCCATTCACATCGCCCACGCCCGCAATCTGCCAGGCCAAAGGCAACCCGCCAGGAAAACCGGAAGAGCCAATGGCAGTCCCATTCATCAACCAGATCGCCGTGCTGCCATCATTCTGGTTGCGCCAGACCAGATCCGCTTTGCCATCCCCATTCACATCGCCGACTCCCGCAATCTCAAACGCTGTTGACGTGCTTCCGGGAAAACCCAAGGTCGTCACCGATATTCCGTTCATGAGCCACACGGCCACGGTGCCGGTGGCATTCCGCCAGACGAGATCGGCCTTGCCATTGCCGTTCACATCGCCTACGCCCGCGATCTGCCAGGACATCGGAACACCCCCCGGAAAGCCGGAGGCGGCGATCGTCGTTCCATTCATCAACCAGATCGCCGTACTGCCATCAGTTGTATTCCGCCAAATCAGGTCGGTCGTACCGGACGCATCCAGATCGCCCAGGGCAGATACATTCGGACTCATGGGTGGCACCAAGGTCAAGGCCGTGGTCACAAAAAAGTCCGGGCCGGTGAGTTCCATCTCGGTTCTGGTTTGATTGTTCAGATTGATCCTTTCAAACAGAATATTTCTGGTAAATCCTGAGGTCACCTTATGCTGCCCGGAAAGATGATACAGCAGGTCAGAGGCAGTCCCCACCCCAATCGTTTCACTTTCTCGAAAATTCGGTTGCCCCGCCACGGCGCCAGCCGAGACATCCAGAAATTCCGTCGTAGTCCCGGTCGTCTTATTCACCGTATAAATTCTGGCCGGAGACACGCCTCCCCCCGAAACCGGTCGGTTATCCGTAATCGCATACAGCGTCCCGGCCGCATCAAAGGCCAGATCCATAAAGTTTCCAAACAGTTTGGCCTTTTGAGTAGCCAGACCCGTTGTCGGATTAATCGTCACTAACCGCCGGGCATTGTTTACTTCGGACGTCACCACCAGCAACCCCCACAGCTGATTGGTCCCAGGCTCCGTGGCCAGCCCTCGTCCCCCAACTAACGATTCGCCCGTGGACAAGGAAAGGGAGATCGTCTCCAGTGTGGCACCGGTGTCGGGATTGAGCCGATACATCTTCGGCGGGGCCCCAGCCTGTTGCGCAAGCGTCAGTTCTTCCAAGGAATACAAGGTGGACCCGACAAAGGCCAAGCCATGCGTGCGATGCGTCAGGTCTGCGATTTTGGTCACCACTCCATCTGTGCGAAGGCGGTAGAGGCTATTCACTAGCGGCCCGGTATTAGGATCATTTTGCACCCCCATAAGAAAAGCCGGCGGTCCGGAGGAAATCTCCAGGGCCACCCCGCTGCCTGGAGCCACATTCGTCCCCGCTAACGGGTTTTGACTGATCACGGTTCCCAGGGGTACGGTATCGCTAAAAACCGGGGTCACTGTCCCCACAGTAAGGCCCGCCGTGATCAAAGCCGTTTGAGCTATACTTTGTGTCAAACCCACAACATCTGGCACCTGAGCTCCAAGCGATATCACCAGGGCTACCGTACTGCCAGGCGCCACATTGTTCCCGGCTGTCGGATTTTGACTAATGACAGCACCAATTGCCACAGTGGGACTCGTGGCGGTCGTCACGGTCCCCACTATCAAGCCCGCCGTAGTAATTGCAGATTGCGCCGCTGCCTGCGCCAAGCCCACCACATTCGGGACTGCGGCACCGAGGGAGACGACCATATTCACGGCACTACCCTCCGTCACGCTAGTTCCTGAAGAGGGAGTTTGACTGATGACTCTTCCAATGGACACCGTCGGACTTGTGGCGGTCGTCACCGTCCCCACTGTCAAGCCCGCCGTGGTAATCGCGGATTGCGCCGCCGCCTGCGTTAAACCCACCACATCCGGTACCACCGGCCCCAAGGACACCACCAAGGCCACAGCACTGCCTGGCGCTACATTGCTCCCGGCCTCTGGATTCTGACTGATGACATTTCCAGGGGGTACCGTCGGACTCGCGGTAGTCGTCACATCCCCCACTGTTAAACCGACATTCGTAATGGCTGTCTGGGCGGCGGCTTCCGCCAAGCCCACCACATTAGGCACCGCAGTGCCCTGGGAGACGACAAAATTCACGGCGCTGCCCGCATTGACACTGGTTCCTGGAGCAGGAGTTTGACTGATGACCCTTCCGATTGCCACCGTCTGACTATTGGTTGAGGTCACAGTGCCCACGGTCAAGCCGGCATTGGTAATTTCGGTCTGCGCGGCAGTCTGCGTTAAACCCACCACATCCGGAACAGCAGGCCCCAGCGACACCACGAAAGCCACAGCACTGCCTGGCGCTACATTGTTCCCGGCCCCTGGATCCTGACTGATGACATTCCCGGCCGGCACCGATGGATGACTGGCTGTTGTGATGGCCCCTATCGTCAACCCGGCATTGGTAATCGCCGTTTGGGCAGCCGACTGTGCCATGCCCACCACATCCGGCACCGCAGTTCCCAGGGACACCACGAAAGCCACGGCACTACCTGGTTCCACATTGCCCCCTGCTGCGGGGTTCTGACTGATAACCGTCCCAATAGGTACAGTGGCACTATTCGCTGACGTCACCGTCCCAACCGTAAGCCCCGCGTTTGTGATGGCGGTTTGGGCATTTCCCTGTGTGAACCCAACCACATCCGGCACAACCGCGCCCAGAGACACCACCAAGGACACCGCACTGCCAGCCTCCACATTGGTCCCCGCCACTGGATTCTGGCCGATGACGTTTCCAATGGCCACCGTTGTACTATTGGCTGACGTCACCGTCCCCACTGCCAGGTTGGCACTGGAAATCGCCGTTTGCGCGGTGCCTTGGGCCAACCCCACGACATTTGGCACCGCGATACCCAGAGAGACCACCAAGGCGACCGCATTACCCTGAAAAACATTGGTCCCCGCAGCCGGATTCTGATCGATGATGTTTCCAATAGGCACGGTCGCATTATTCGCTGACGTCACCGTCCCCACCGTGAGATCCGCATTCGTGATGGCAGTTTGGGCCGCCGCCTGTGCAAATCCCACCACATTCGGTACCGCCACTCCAGAAATTACAAGATCCACCGGACTGCCCGGTACCACATTGATCCGCGCTGCCGGATCTTGGTTGATAACGTGGCCAATGGGCACACCACCATCAATGGCCGCCGTCACAACTCCCACAGTGAGACCGACGTTTATAATATCGGACTCTGCTGTAGCCTGTGGGCTCCCGATAACATCCGGAACTTCTATGGCTCTTGCTGTTGCTGGAAATATTAAGTTGAAGAAAAAGAGGCTTACGGGAACCACCAGCCACAAAAAGATCAACTTGTGACCTCTTTCCAATTTCTGGTGGGTTAGATTCAACCCGATCAGGTGCTGAACCTTCATCACATCCCTAAAGGATCCGGTCGTGGATAGACCTAAGTGGCCGAAAGATATCTCATGATGCGCACAAGAGAAACACAATATTACCTAACAATGTCGTTTGTGAGAATTAATGCCTTCTTACTCGATGTCCCCTGTAAGTCAGCAGCTCGGATATTCAAACTACTGAATTTCCCAATCGGAGGGAGCGGAACCCGGGAAACCCACAGTCGAAATTGACAACCCGTTCATCAACCAGACCGCTACTATGGCACTGGTATCATTGCGCCAGATGACATCGGCATGACCATCTCCGTTCACGTCGCCGA
The DNA here is from genome assembly GCA_021604105.1 of Nitrospirales bacterium. GTDB lineage: Bacteria > Nitrospirota > Nitrospiria > Nitrospirales > UBA8639 > Nitrospira_E. The sequence goes on from BQIW01000006.1 coordinate 56,323, forward strand.
CTTGAGAAATTTGCCACGCTACGGGCACGCCCCCAGGGAAGCCGGCCGTGGTAATGGCTGTCCCATCCATTAACCAAATCGCCGTACTGCCATTGCTCTGGTTTCGCCAGATCAAGTCCGCCTTTCCATCGCCATTCACATCCCCAACCCCCGCCATATCAAAAGCGGTTGGGGCAACTCCGACAAAGCCTACGTCTGTCACCGATAACCCATTCATCAGCCATATAGCCACTCCCCCACTAATACCATTGCGCCAAATGACATCTGCTCTATTATCCCCATTGACATCGCCCACCCCCTCGAGTTGCCAGGCCACGGGCACTCCCCCCGGAAAGCCGGAGGCGGCAATTGTCGTTCCATTCATCAACCAAATGGCGGTGCTACCGTCAGTGATGTTACGCCAAACCAGGTCGGCTTTACCATCGCCGTTCACATCGCCCACGCCTGCAATCTCAAACGCCGTCGAAGTGCTTCCCGGAAAGCCAACAGCCGTCACCGACACCCCGTTCATGAGCCACACGGCTACGGTGCCGGTGGTATTATTGCGCCAGATGACATCCGCCTTGCCATCGCCGTTGACATCGCCCACGCCCGCGATATGCCAAGCCCTCGGAACACCTCCCGGAAAGCCGGAGGCGGCGATTGTCGTTCCATTCATCAACCAGATCGCGGTGCTGCCATCACTCTGGTTACGCCATATGAGGTCGGCCGTGCCCGACGCATCCAGATCTCCCAATGCCGGAGGACCCGTAGGTGGCACCATGGTCAGGGCGGTTGTCACAAAAAAATCCGGACCTGTGAGGGCCATCGCGGTTCTGGCTTTTGTCGTCAGATGAATCGTTTCAAACAAAATATTCTTAGTAAAGCCTGTGGTTACCTTATGCTGCCCGGAGAGATGATACAATAGGTCGGAAGAAGACCCCACCCCGATCGTTTCGCTTTCTCGAAAATTCGGTTGCCCCGCCACGGCCCCGGCCGAAACATCCAGAAATTCCGTCGTAGCTCCTGTCGATGTATTCACCGTATAAATCCGCGCCGGAAACACCGCCGCCCCCCCTGGCACCGTTCGGTTGTCCGTGATCACATAGAGCGTCCCGGATTCATCAAATGCCAAGTCCATAAAGTTCCCAAACAATTTAGCCTTTTGGGTTGCCACCCCCGTGGTCGGATTAATGGTCACTAACCGCCGCGCACTGTTCACTTCGGACGTCACGACAAGTAACCCCCACAGCTGATTGGTTCCAGGTTCCGTCGCCAGCCCTCGCCCCCCCTCTAAGGATTCGCCCGTTGATAATGATAAAGGTATCCTGGCCAGCGTGGCCCCGCTTTCGGGGTTCAGCCTATACAAATTCGGTGAAGCTCCGGACTGCGGAGAAAGGGACAGTTCCTCGATGGAATACAACGTGGTCCCGACATAGGCCAAGCCATGCGTGCGATGAGACAATTCCCCAATTTTGGTCACTACTCCATCGGTACGAAGTCGGTAGAGGCTATTCACCAGGGGTCCGGTCTTGGGATCATTTTGCACCCCCATCAGAAAAACCGGCGGTCCGGAAGAAATTACCAGGGCTACCGAACTGCCCGGATCCACATTGACGCCTGCTTTTGGATTTTGACCAATAACGTCGCCAATCGGCACCGTAGAACTAATGGTTGTCGTCACTATTCCCACGGTCAGTCCAGCCGTGGTCAATGCCTTTTGAGCATTGATCTGCGTCAAACCCACGACACCGGGCACCTGAGTCCCTAGCGATACTACTAGGGCCACTGCACTTCCCGGAGCCACATTGTCCCCCGCTGGCGGGGTTTGACGGATGATAGTACCAATCTCCTTTGTTGAACTCGTGGCAGTCGTCACCGTGCCCACCGTCAAGCCAGCATTGGTAATGGCGGTTTGCGCCGCGGGTTGCGTCAAGCCCTCAACATTCGGCACTGAAGCTCCAAGAGAAACGACCAGGTTCACTGCACTATCCGCCGCCACTTTGGTTCCTGGATCGGGAGTTTGACTGATGACTCTGCCAATAGGGACTGTCTGACTATTGGCGGATGTTACCGTGCCCAGCTTCAACCCTGCCGAGGAAAGCGCTGTTTGGGCCGCAGCCCGGGTTTTTCCCACGACATTCGGCACTACCGGACCTGTCGACACCACCAGGCTCACCGCACTATCCACCGCCACACTCGCCCCCGCCGCCGGCGTTTGACTGATGACCCGCCCCGCGGCCACCGTGGCATGACTGCTCTCCGTGACGGTCCCTACCTTGAGCCCCGCATTGGTGAGCGCGGTCTGCGCCGCCCCCTGCGTGCTGCCCACCACATTCGGCACCGTCACCGGCGCCGGGCCTGTCGACACCACCAGGGCCACCGCACTATCCACCGCCACACTCGCCCCCGCCGCCGGCGTTTGACTGATGACACTGCCCGAAGGCACCGTGGCATGGTTGGCAGTCGTGATGGGTCCCACCGCCAAACCCGCTCCTGTAATGGCTGACTCGGCCGCCCCCTGCGTGCTGCCCACCACATTCGGCACCGTCACCGGCGCCGGGCCCGTCGACACCACCAGGCTCACCGCACTGCCGGCCGCCACACTCGCTCCCGCCGCCGGCGTTTGACTGATGACACTGCCCGAAGGCACCGTGGCATGGTTGGCGGTCGTGATGGGTCCCACCGCCAAGCCCGCTCCTGTAATGGCTGACTCGGCCGCCCCCTGACTCAACCCAACCACATCGGGGACATCTTCAGCCCATACTGTGGGCAACGCGAAGGTGGGTAACAACATTCCCACCACAACCATGATCTTGAAAAGATGTATCAGCCAACTATGGGCTTTATCACTTTGTTTCAGTTTCCGGACATCATTAAGCTGTTGCTCTGCGGCGTTCATGCGCAATGCCTCTTGGGGGTGGAAGCAAGCGAAACATCATTGAAAGAGAGATGAACAACACGGACATCTTTGCCCGGAAATCTCTCCTCGGATAAAAAATTATGTGTGCAGACTAGCCGAACACCGCTGTCTTTTCAATGTACCTTTATTTCACCCTTTTTATGCTTTTTTTATACATCTGGTGAAAGAGTTCCACCTTTACCAATGATTAGATTCTGACAGAAGGGTTTTTGAAAAACTAAATTGTTGACCCGGCAAAATGTCCCATTCGACCAATGAGAATGAGGACTTCAAACGTCCTCCGGACCTCGCTCCACTCCGAACGGTTGTCCACCTCTCCTGAGATCCTTATAATGGTCCTCAGTGTTCGCTCAATCAGCCTGATCACATACCCGACATCACAGGAAAAGGAGTCTTCGAGATGGAAAAGAATACAGACGAAAAACCAACCACCGAGGTGCAGGATGATCCAAAAGCCCGCGAGCTGCTACAAGCCGCTTTTGCCAAAACCGCCCGGTGGCAACCAGACTTCAAAGGCTTTCAGGCCGACCTCCGCATTAATGTGAACGGAAAAGAAACTAAAGGGACCGTGACCGTGAAAGGGCCGCGGGATGTGACGGTGGTCATCGATGATACCGAATTACAAACCTGGGCCCAAAACCAGATTGGAATGATTGCCGTGCATCGGGGGCCCAGAACGTTCGAGGAATCAGACGGGAAACACACCCTGACTTTAGGGGGAGAAGAACAGCACCCTTTAGGTCAACGGATTACCATTCATGGAGATGGAATGGGTTCCTGGTACCGGGTGAAAGACAACCGCATTACCCAAATCAATCGAAACATGCCTCAGGCAGCTTTTACCATCAACGTGGAAGATAGTGCCGTCACCCAGGATCAACATTTTCTCACTACCCGATATACGGTCTATTATTTTTCCCCAAAAGACCGGTCACTGAAAAATGTCGACAGTTTTTCGGATACACATATCAGGATAGGCAACTCAGACCTTCCGGCGACCCGAAGGATTATTTCTTATGAAAACGGCGAAATCGTCGTGCGATCCCTCACGTTTGAAAATCACAACATGCTGTCATAAACCATATCCCCCACGCCGACGTCATGTTGGCCTGGGGGTGTCGATTTTCTTTTGGGGTTCGAACCTGCCAACATTATCTCTCGACATAAAAAGAATTTCTACAGAACGGGTGAAAATTCTGCAAAGGAATGGCGAACAAACGCTTCACCAAGGATCCCCCGACATATTGCATGGTGAACATGGAGAGTGTGATCAGTTCGGTTCATCTTCATCAACGTAATCCCTGGCCTCCCGTTCCTCCGCCAAATCCCCCAAAATTTCCACCAAATCCCCCCTGCCCTGTTCCCCAATATTCTCCCTTTCTCCAACGGGGAAACGGATGACGCCGTTCAGGACGGGTGAACCGCCATAGGGCGTAAACCATCAGCACCACCACCGCGATATTCATCCAAAAAGCGGCCGATCGCTGAGGTTTTGGTTTCTCCTTCTGAATGGTAGCCCGGGCAGCCAGTGTGGAAAGTGATACGGCCGACCGGTAGATATTGATCCCATACTCTCCAGACCGAAACATCGGACGCAAATATTTGAGAGAAATCTCATCCAACTGTTGGGGAGTCACGACCGACAAAAGGTTCTTCCCGACAACCACCACCGCTTGGCGTTCTTTGACAGCCACCAGTAATAGGATGCCACGCTCCTGTTGCGCCGTCCCAATCCGCCAGGCTTCATAAAGACGGGAGGCATACTCTTGAGCATGAGAAAGTGGGCTGATACTCGGGAGAGTGACCACCAGCATTTCAACACCGGAAGAGGATTCAAGATCTTTGCACACGGATCGAATTTGTTTGTACCATTCTTCATCGAGCAGGTGGGCATAATCACTCACATACCCCAAGGGGGTCGGGAGGTTTTGTTCCTGGGGAGTCATCCCCATCGAAAGTGCAGGGCACGCCAGCACAACCACCAGGATAAGCGGACCGACAAGCCCTTTGAGAGACCTGGTCATACGCCGTTCTCCTGACGAACCGACTGAACCCGTTTACACAAACCCTCCAAAGTCTGAAGATACCGCTCATACACCTTGGACCATTCAAGCGTACCCGGACTATTCATCCCACGCTTCATCTGCAGGATTTCCAGGAGAACCGTCGGGTCAAACTGCAGGGCATGGGGAAGACATTCAAGAATTGGGACGTCTTTTCCCCTCGAGGGTTGGCCTATGACCCGTAGAATACCTCGCACACAGGGGAGAACGGAGGTTATAGAGAGCATGAGCAAGGCCCGGATCGCTTCAGCCCGTCCTTCTCCTTCGACAAACCGTTGCCGCATCCGAAACACATTGGCCAGAAGTTCATGTTCACATTGCCAGGCCAACTGCTGACGATCAATAGATCCTGCGCCGAACGGGTCTGTGCCAGCCAGGCGCACATGATGCTCCTGCATTTGAAAATATTCCAACGGGAACAGATCACGTGATCGGGACAATTCCTCCAGAGTCATCACCAGAGGTGCAACGATTTGGTGCTTGCCCCATTGGCGATGCAATTGTCCGGCACGCTGGAGCCCGTTCACCGACAGTGCCCGGACCAGCACCAAAAAATTGAAATTAGACCGGCCGGCAATGAAATCCCCACGGGCCGCGCTGCCATACAGAAGAAGCCCTGCTAAATCAGCACCCCAATCCTTTTGAAGCTGTGTTAAAAATTGGTTGAGTGTTTCCCGCAGGTCTTCGGGAAGTTCAAGTGAGGGCAACATTATTGATGTGAGCATGGAATACGAGCCAAATATTGGAAAAAGGATGAGTGACGAAGGTGGACTCCGGAGTTAATTACGCAGACGGTGCATGATTGGGAATCTGATGGGCCCGGGAATCCGGTAACAAGCCCGCAGCTTGAAACCGATCCATCCAACCAAAGGGGGAGGTAGTCCGCAGCCCTGCTGTGGCCGTCAATACTTGATATTGCAACCGCGGATTTTTATCCATCGTGGAGAACACGCGGTCTCGCAACATCCCCAGGAGAGGATTTCCGGTATTCCAGAAAAAGACCTCTTCATCAGCTAAACGTTGCAACATGGTGACTTGGGGACGCCGTTGAATTTCAAACGTCTTGAGATTCGCGGCCGACCAGTTTCCGGTTCGATGACAATCATCAAGTACCTCCGCGAGGGTGACCGCATCCGCCATCGCTTGCATCCGACCCTGTGAGGCATGCGGATTCATCCCATGGGCGGCATCACCCATGACCACCGCCCCATCCTGAACCCATGTTTTCGCCCGGACCCTTCCGGTTCCCATATAGGCCGTCTGATTCCAATCAAGGAGTGAGTCAAAGATCGGGGCAAGGTCGGGAGCAATTGTTTTCCATTTTTCCCGAAGGACTGATACTCCATCGGCCTTGACCTGACCCAGGGAATCCGACGAAACCATATAAAAGGCATAAACCTTTTGACCGGCAGCGGGGAAAATTCCCAGAATGGATTTTTTCCCCACATAATACTGCGCTTCCTCAAGGGATGTTGGTGATTCCAACATGGCCACAAGATAACTGTCGAGATACCGATGAAGCGCGGTGGGGATGCCAAGGGCTCTCCGGACTTCCGAAAACGGTCCGTCGGCTCCAACTACCACCTGAGCCTCGATCGTTACCTGGCTGCCCCCAATGTCCGCCTTGACACCTGTGATGCCTTTGCCATTCCGGAGCAGAGAACGAAAGCTTGCCCCATACCGCAGTCCCTCTGGATTCTCCCGATTTAGAGCATCGAGAATGGTGTGATGCACGACATGAGGCCACATCACCAACGCTCGATTGAAAGGGGGGGGCAACATCGCATAGTCAATGGTACAGAGCCGCCTTCCTCCACTTCGACGGAAATGGAAGTACCGGACCGGTTTATAGGCATGAACCGGCAACTGCTCTAATAGCCCAAGTCTTTGAAGGATTTCCTGTCCATTGGGTTGAAGAATTTCCCCCCTTAAGCCCTGTGGAGGACCTGCAGCCTGTTCCAGGACGATATTGGCAATCCCTTTTCGGGCTAAGAGAAGGCCCAGGACAGCTCCCCCGCCACCGGCACCGATGATCAGAACCTCTGTCTGTAGATCCATAACTCAGACCTTACGAATAACATTCTCACCCCAACCAGCACACCAGAGTGAGGCCGATCTCAGTAACCGGCTATCCTCCGGCAAAAATGAAGAAATCAGCTTTCGGAGAAAATGGACTGAAAGTGGTCGTCAGACTCTTCCCAGGCCGGCGGATAAGTACTCGACAACCATTGCCGAAGATACATTTTCTGCTCGGAGGACAACATGCTTTTGATTTGGTGGGTCCGTCCTTGAAGGGGCTGAAGAAATCCAACCCCTTTCTCCGGATCTAATGTGGCCGTTCGAACATACACCGTCGTATAGACACGTGGCTTGGTCTCGTCGCCATCCCCTTGAAGCCAGACGGAAATATATTTATCCATTTGTAAGCCTGAACTATCCAGGGCCGGGTCCGTATCATGAAACAACTCGTTTTCGGTCTGCTCCAGGGGTACCGCCCCTTCCGCACGAAACAAAAAATTATGCTTCCACATGAAGAATTTCCTTTGGATTAACAATCAAACCAGGTATGATAGTGTCAAGCGCTTTACGACAATGTCAAGACAGATCATGTCATCATCAGGTGAGTATGTGCCGGAATCATGAATGGCGGGCTCATCATGAAATTGTACGCAAGACTAGATTAAATTCCGCAGGTTTATTATTCTTAGGCTGTCTAAAATAAGGATGGATGTGTGGCCCGGACATGGTAGGGTGTCGGCAGCATCATCCCTCTCCCTTCACAGCACAAACGCTCATCTGATATCCACTATTTCTACATGGAGGTCCCACGAGTGAAGACACAAGCCAACTGGTTTATCATGGTGTTTATTGCCAGCCTGGGAGTCGTAGGATGTCATGGGACGGGGCAGACCGTGAATTTTACTCCCCATGCTTTCCCGTCCACGATGGAGGGCACCATCAACCATAACGAAGATCTGACTATTTTGGTTGAACCGTTTCAGGATAAGCGATCGCAGAAGACCCGTCTTGGTTCCCGCACACATTTTTGGGGAGGTGCGACGCACTTTAATGTCTGGAATGGGAACGTTGGTGAGGGAATGGCGGATCTTGCCATGGAATACCTTCAACAGAAAAAATGGCAGGCCTCGCGGGCGACAACGTCCGAACTTCCCGAAGGAAGTGCTCCGGCCGATGTGACGCTGACCGGCGATATTTTGGTCATGGAGGCCAATGCGAAAACCGGCTTCGGTTTTACGGATATTGAGGTCAAAATCCGTGTGGCCTTTGAAGCGAAAAATGCAGTGGATGGCAGCACCGTCCGGATGGTGCTCGGTGCGAATGGAACCGACAGCGTGGTGACGTTCGATCCCGAGGATGTCGAGGAACTCACCAACCATGTCGCCAAAGACTTGTTTACCCAATTATTTCAAGATCTGACAGTCAAAGACCGGGCATTTCAATTAAAATCAGATCGAGTATAAGATGACGGCTCATGTGCCCTATCTCCCTTGGTTTCCTCTTCACCTGCTGGGGAGAATGAACTGCTGTTACCCTCAGGAGGTGAATCGCGACTAACCGTCATGGCATCTTCGATGGAGAAGGGAAGATCTCCGACTTCATTCTCAGAAGCGAACCGACTAGGTCTCATGGACTATTTATTTTTTTTACTGTCTTCATGGGTCGCTTCACTTAGAAAAGGAGTCGTTGATGGAAACTGGCACCGATCCCTCCGTCCCTCAGGCCAATATTTTAATTGTGGAGGACGAAGAAGGCCCGCGCGAGGCGTTAAAGGTCATCCTTTCTCCCTATTTCAATCTCTTTACGGTTGATCGGGCTGAAATCGCGCATCAAATTCTGAAAACCCACCCCATTGATCTTGTCACTCTCGATTTAAAATTACCGGATCAGTCAGGAAACGATCTTCTTTCTCAGATTCGAAAAGACGGGAAAGATGTCGATGTCGTCATCATTACCGGATATGGCACACTCCAATCTGCCATTGACGCCATTCGCCACGGGGTGGCTGCCTATATCCTCAAACCGTTCAATGTGACCGAGTTGCTCGATACCATCAAAAAAACGCTCGAGCGGCGGCGGCGATATTCTTCCCTGCAAGCCGCGCTTCAGGCATTTGGAAACCTGTGGGCTTCCGGGATTGATGTCCAATCCGCTCTGGCCAATATCAAAACCCTCCTGGCAGCCAAACATCCCGAACTGGTTCAACATGGCAGCCGGGTGAATTTTTATGCCGCTCTGCTCATTGAACATCTCCAGTTAACGCCGGAGGAGCAAAAGGCCATACAACTCGGTGCCTACCTCCATGACATCGGGAAAATCGGTCTTCATGATCATCTCATTGCCGGGATGCATGCTCCGACGGAACAAGACCAGGAACTTCTCAAATGCCATCCCACCCTCGGAGAGAAAATGGTCAAGGGACTCCCGTTTCATCCATCTGTCGAACAGATCATCCGCCATCACCATGAAAAATTTGATGGGTCCGGGTATCCGGATGGATTGATTGGAGAACAGATTCCCGTATCGGCACGCATTGTCGGCATGGCCAATATTTTCGACCATTTCGTGACAGGCCATGGGCCACGAACCGCAATGCCCGTACCGGAAGCCCGTGAAAGAATTCGTCAGGAAGCGGGGAAAAGTGTCGATCCGAATCTGGCCGATTTGTTTGCGAAAGTCGTCTGGTAGCGAGATCCGTGTCTGAAGACACATGAGCCGGCGTGAGAGCCGGCACCACTGAGCCACCATGACTAAGAACCGTCAAAAGCCTTCACAAAACATCAGCCCTGTGCAGTCCGTCGAGAAATGGGAGCAGGCATTTGATGCTCTCACGGATCATGTCATGATCTTAGACAGTTCAGGAACGATTGTCTGGACCAATCGAGCCATTCGTGACCAGGTCCAACCGCGAGTCGGCCCCTTAGTCGGACAGCATTACCGCACGCCCTACTATGGCACAACCATTCCCCAAAATCCTCCCCCCTGGGAAACGGTGTTAGCGGGCGCGTTGTCCGCAGTGGTGGAAACCCACTTTCCAACAATGCCCGGGGATTTCCTCGTTTCATGCTATCCCCTCTTTGACTCCCATGGCATTCAATGGGGTGCCATTTCGGTGGTCAAAGATATTACCGAACGCAAACGGATTGATGAAGCACTGCGGAGAATTGCCCAAAGCGATCCGGCACCCGGCAGTATGGCGTTTTTGCGGTTTTTGGTGAGAGATCTCTGCCAGGCCCTGAATGTGCCCTATGCCATATTAGCGGAATTGGAAACCCCGGTTCGACCGCAGACTCAAACGGTCGCCATTTGGTCCAATGGAACTTTCGGGGAAAACATGTCTTGGACGCCTCCTCCCGCGATGTTGGAGGAACTCTTGAAAGTGAAAGGATGCTATGGGGACAATTTGGAAGCCCCCCTTTTTCCTCCGGACTCGCCCCTCGGCTCCTGGTCGATTATCAGCTATTTGGGAACGGCCCTCCGTGGCCAAACAGGACAAATTATCGGGATCCTTCTTGTCTTTAGTCCTGTCGCCATACGCAACCTCCATGTGGCGCAATCCATCATTCAACTGTTTGCCGCCAGGGCGGCCGGTGAACTCCAACGTAAAAAAGCCGAAGATGCCTTGCGGGATAGTGAGCAGCGCTACCGAGCCATCGTCGAACATGCCTATGATTTAATCATCGAAACCACCGCGACGGGGGAATGCCAGTATGTCACCCCAAATTGCCAAAAAGTTTTGGGCTATGATGCAGCTGACATGCTGGGGAAAAGTTTTTTTGACTTCATCCATCCCGAGGAACGTGAACCGTTATCCGAGTCGTTTCATTCTCATCTCAAGGAACTTCATGAAATTGATATGGTGTGCCGGTTGCAATCAAAACAATCCGAATGGCGATGGTTTGAAAGTCACATCCATCCCTTCCGGACCAGCGTCGGGACGGTGGTGGGAGTGATCGTGACACGGGACATCACGGAATGGAAGCGCTTGGAAGAGGAACGACTGCGGGCCACCAAACTTGAGTCGGTTGGCTTACTGGCGGGCGGTATTGCGCATGATTTCAATAATATTCTCACGTCCGTGTTTGCCAATATCGGACTGGCCAAAATGGTGACCGCGAAACAGTCACCACCCCAGGGCGAGAAAGTCATTGAACGACTGGAGGCGGCGGAAAAAGCCTGTTTGCGGGCACGGGATCTCACCAAGCAACTGCTGACCTTTGCGAAAGGAGGTGCCCCGGTCAAAAGCACGACATCGGTTGCCTCAATTATTACCGACACAGTTCAATTCGCCTTACGAGGGTCGGCTGTGCGGTGCACCACGCATCTCCCTAATGACCTCTGGGCGATCGAAGTCGATGAAGGTCAAATCAGTCAGGTGATTCAAAATCTCGTCATTAATAGCGAACAGGCCATGCCGAATGGGGGGACCATTAGCGTCATTGCAAAAAATTGTTTGGTAAATGCCCAGACCGTTCTTCCCCTAAAACCGGGCAGATATGTATGTGTCTCCGTCGCGGACCAGGGCATCGGGATCCCTGACGAGCATCTTCAAAAAATCTTTGATCCCTATTTTACCACCAAACAAAAAGGGAGCGGCCTGGGCCTGGCCACAACCTACTCCATCATGAAACGACATGGAGGGCACGTGACCGTCACCTCTTCGCTCGGCAACGGCACATGTTTCACCCTCTATCTCCCCGCCTCGACCTCCCTGTCCGCAAAAAATGATGAAACACCGGAAAGTCTCGTGCAAGGCACAGGAAAAATTTTAGTCATGGATGATGAAGAAGACATCCAGGATGTCTTAGGAAAAATGCTTGAGCATCTTGGATTTGAGGTAGACTTTGCCGACGATGGATTGAAAGCAGTTGCGCTCTATACTCAGGCCATTCAAGACGGTCACCCGTATATGGCCACCATCCTTGATCTCACGATACCCGGAGGAATGGGAGGCAAGGAAACGTTACGCCTCATCAAGGACCGTGATCCTGATGCGAAGGTCATCGTCTCGAGCGGGTATTCCAACGACCCGGTCATGGCCCATGCCGGCCAATTTGGATTCTCAGGCTTTATTGCCAAACCCTATAATCTCCTTGATCTGTCTAAAATCTTAACTCAGATTATCTGACCGATCATTCGATCAGGAAGAGGGCGGCGGAAAATGCCTGGCCAAGGCTTGTGGGGGGATAATACCCCGTTCGGTGATAATGCCCGCAATCAGGTCCGCCGGGGTGACGTCAAAAGCCGGATTCCAAACGTCCACACCTTGAGGAGCAATCATCTGACCACTATGCAAGCAGGTCACTTCTGACGGGCTCCGCTCTTCAATGGGAATCCCCTTCCCATCCGCTGTCCCCATATCAATGGTCGAGGAGGGTGCGGCCACATAAAACGGAATGCCATGGGCATGCGCTAAGACGGCCACAGTATACGTTCCGATCTTATTGGCCACATCCCCATTGGCCGCAATCCGGTCAGCCCCCACGACGCAACAGTGAATTCGGCCCTGTCGCATCAAGGCTCCGGCTGCATTATCCGTAATCACCGTCACGGGAATTCCATCCTGCTGAAGCTCCCAGGCGGTCAAGCGTGCACCCTGGAGAACCGGGCGCGTCTCATCGGCAAAGACCCGAATGTGTTTTCCCTGCTCCCAGGCCGCCCGGACGACTCCTAATGCCGTCCCATATCCTGCCGTCGCTAAGGCTCCGGCGTTACAATGCGTAAGAATATGGTCTCCCTCATGAATGATCCCGGCACCAAACCTGCCTATGGCCCGATTGACCCGAAGATCCTCATCCAGAATAGCCAGAGCTTCTTCCTGTAATCGTTTCTGGATATCTTGAATCGATGACGTAGAGATACCCGTCATCACGTGTGTCATCCGGTCAACGGCCCAGAATAAATTCACGGCGGTCGGACGCGTCGCAGCCATCGTGCGGCACACCTCCTCCATATAAATGGAAAACCCCTCAGGATGAGATTCCGCATATTGCCTGGCGCCCAAGGCGATCCCCAAAGCCGCTGTCACCCCGATGGCCGGTGCGCCGCGGACGCTCAAATTGCGAATGGCTTCAGCCACCTCCTGATACTCCGTACAATCAAGAAACCGCACTTCTCCGGGGAGCGCACGTTGATCCAGGATCACAACATGATTATTTTTCCATTCAACGGTGGGAATCATCCTCATTTCCTTTCACACAAGATATCAAAGCCGCACTCTTGGTACACGGCCCTCACCCCCTCCTCTGACTGCCGATGCCCACGCATCCGTCGGCACAGATGAAAGACTTATAATGGACCGGGCACACCGGAACGTCCAGCGTCCCGTGGAGCGGAATCCCCATCCTCCTTAGAGCCATTCAATAAATCATAAGGCAGGGTCAGGGTATTTTTTAACACATCAAACGCCAACTGTGCTAAACCGGTCAGTCCGGTTTTGACGGATTCCATGGGCAGATAGTTGACCTCCGGATCACCCAAAGTTCCGTCAATCGAAAACATCGCCGTGGCAATGCCTTTCCGGTCTCCGGATAAAATTCGTCCAAAGAGAGGGATATCTTTCAAGATATCCGAATAGGCCCCAAAGGGACTCACTGCAGAAATCCCTTCGAGCCGGTCACGTGTCCAATCATACATTCCAGCGGCAGAGACTTTCATGATGGGACTCTCTATCAACAAATCTTTCGAGGAAAACACTCCGTCCTCCACGGTAAGCTTACTGCTCACGCTCGTAAACGGAAACCCGGTCTCTTCAAAATCCACTTTTCCCCGGAGGACATGGGGTAAATTCAAGAGGGCGAGAATACGTGGGAAGATCGTTCCTTTTCGGATATAGCCCTCGCCGAGAGAAATTTTAACACTCCCGTTGAGAGTGGGAATGATGCCCCGGTTATCCCGCCCATGGCCCTGGAGCATCCCACGTACCGACATCTTGCCGGTAATTAACCGTCGCTCCTCGCCAAAGAGGTTCAGGACGTCCTCAAAAGGCAAATCTTTCGCCTGAAATGACGCGCGCATGGCTGCCGGCCTCCCTTGGGGGAGATGGACAAAAAACCGCCCGCCGAGGGTGCCGTATTCCTCCACCATCGATTGGACTTTATCCACCGAGACCAGATTGTCATGGATCTTCAGCACGGCCGATAATTTTTTTCCGGAGAGCGTCTTATAGGACGGACGGTCGATATGCACCGACCCCTCCAACGATCCATTCGCGGCTAACCACTCGATCCCGTCCCGGATGGCCGACCGTCCCTTTTTCGGAATCAGCAAATCAATATCGAATTGAGTCGAGTCAAACATAACACTGGCCACCGGTGTGGTCTTCCAGTTTTTCATAAATCCGGTGATGACCGCTTCACTTTTGTTCACGCGAAACTCCATGCGTTTTAAATCAAGCTGATCCTCATCCACTTTCAACCGAATAAACAGATTCGAAAGGGGAGCGCTGATCCCGCGAAGCGACACCACGCCTTCGGTCAACGCCACCCAACCTTTGGTATTCCACCGGGTCCAATCGCTTCCCCGTCCGCTGCCTTTCAATTGCACCTCCAGAATGCCTGACTGGACGATATCTCCCAAGACCCGAATACCCTCCGGCAGGACGCCGATATAGACCGGACCGGAATCAACCCGCGCCTCCCATGTCACCTCCTTACGATACCGGATGGTCCCCTGTCCGCGAAGACGAAGCGGGAGCATCATCAGTTCCACTCGTTCAAAATGAACACGGTTTCCGGGATGAAATTGTCCGTCAAACTCCAGGCGTCCATCCTGACCGGCGTGTTTCTGTAAAAGGGAGGGCACATCCAGGAACGCGTCCCGCCCATCAATCCATCCTTTCAGTTTGGGATAGCGGGTCGGCCCCGTGAGGGTGACTGAGGCATGAAGCGGACCGGTGATCCGCATCTTGGGTGATTCCCCGCGTTTTCCTGAAACGGGCAGCAGGTCCTCGCCCGCAAGCCCCCCCTGAATGGTGAGCGGATCAAAGCGGGAGGTCCCCTGGTAGAGAATAGTTCCATTCAACACCAACGGATAGGCGCCCACCTTGCCTTGTACACCTTCTAACACGGTACTCTCACGGGAAAAGGTAAAGGTCCCGTGGCCCTGGGTAAACGGATGGGGCAGCCCGGGAATCTGAATCACCAAACCTTCAGGCTTATACTCGCCGTACTGGAATTTCAATCCGGGCGATTCCAACAGATTCCCTGCAAAACGAAGACGCAGCAGGCCACTGCCATCCGAAACCTTCCAGGCATTCAAGAGACCAAAGTCGGATGGGGCTCCCAACTGCGTCACCACCTGACGAACCTTCTCCGCAGGCACAGGCCCTTGAAGGCCCACGTCCCCCCACGGGCCTGACTCTTTTAACAAGAAGACCCCCTCCGTCACTTCAACCGGAATACCATCATAAACGCCGTGCACTCCGGACAATTGCATGCGATCCGGTTCCACCACCACGGTGCCATGGATATGGTCGGTGGAGGGCCAATCGGGAATTCGGACGTAACCATCGGTTAACCGAAACGTGCCGGTGACCGACGTCTGCACATCCTCACGCGTGGACCCGGTCACACGAGCCTCGGCAATGTTCAACCCGCCTCCCCATTCCCCTGTCTCCCACACCGGGAGCAAATCATCTGGAATCCACGTCTTGGGCAGATATTGTCGAATCATGGCGAGGTCAACATTAGAGGAGCGCATGGAGAACCCCATCATCTGATGTCCGTCTTCCAGCATTTCCGTATTGGCCGAACCATCCAGATCAATAAACGAACTGGATAGGTTCATATGAGAAAGAGAGAGTCTGGAAGTTTTCGCATTCTGCACCCAGGTCACCCGAGACGTGACGGAAAGCGTGCCGGGAACCTCCATAAGCGATTGGCCATTTGGCAGATATTCTGCCAGTTGGTGGATTTCCAGATGTTCGGCCTTCACCTTGCCGGAGAACGTGATCTGCTCAAAACCAACCGGCTTGCTGGCAATGGAGAGCACCGGAGACGCCCACCTGGCTTCGAGTACGCCCTGGATGTGAAAAGGCGCCAGTTCCTGCGTCTGCCTGATTTTTCCAGACAATTCGAAGGATGATGCAATAGAAGGCCCGTCATGAGTCGTATCAGAGACGAAGGTCACATCGTCAATCACAAACCCCCGAACGATTTCACGAGGCGACTCATCAATGACGATAATTTTACCGTCCGTCACCATAATCTTTCCCAGCACCAGAAACTGGGTTGCGGCGGCAATGGGAGAGTCGTTGCTGGCATAGCTTAAAAAACGCCATTCCCCACCTGGCTCACGTCGCAATTCAATCTCGGGAGACTCCACCAGGAATTCCCGAACCACAATTTTTTTCATAAGCAACTGCCCGATTCCCAGGTCCAAGCTCATGGATTTGGCCCGAAACACCGCATGCGACTCAGGCTGTTCCTGCACCACAATGTCCAACACCAAAAAATGCGGAGAGGGAAATAAAGCAAAGGATGTATGCCCCACGGTCACGTGCGACCCGAACGTGCGTTGAATTTGTTGCAGAGCCAGAGTCTTGAGATAATCCGGATTTAAAAACAAGGGAAGGACAATCAAGGCAATGGTCAGAATCAGGGCACCAAGTGCTCCCCCCCAGAACATCTGTTTGCCGGACCATCGCACTAGATTATCCTCTTCGGATGAGCTGAGACCCAAACCGTTGTGTGTGTGTGATATAAGGGATACGCACCATGAAAACTTCTCCTGCATCATACCGAAATCCGCGGGAAATGTAAGAATACCGCCGAAGCTCCCGGGAGAGATCCCCTTACGGGCGGTCCGTCCTCGGCCAGTCGTCCCGTAGAGAGAACGCCTCCGGTTTCTTGACACCTCCCAGGGCCTGGGATATCCTGCCTCACGGTCCCACACTGTATAATCCTTACGCTTTTCGTCATGAAGATTGTACCATTCTAGCCGTCGTTTCCCGGCCAACATTGAAACCCACCTACACCGTTCTCACCCGCACCCAAGTGGTTTCGCTGCTGAAATGGTACGACCAGCCGCATCCCACCAGGCCGGATCGCACGATTCCCGGATATGACAAAGCGCATGCCCTACGCACGGCACGCCTGTGTGTGGCGGTCGCCGCGGCTTTAGGCCATCCACGTTCCCGACTGCGTCAATTTGAAGCCGCCTGTCTGCTCCATGATATGGGGAGGGCCGGACTTGATCCCGTGCTGTTCGGCCGGATCTGGGCATGGGCGAAGGAACAGAAGATCCCGACCAGGCCACGGGAATGGCGGGCCCGCTACCCACGAACCCCCTATGGCCGCGAATCGCAAGCCTTCATGGCACAGTATGAAATCGCCTTACAAGCCCGAGGCCTCCCGCTCTCCCCGGCGGTCAAGGATCACATCGATATGCGATTGGGATTTGCCCGACGCCTCCACACCTATCTCCGTCCGGTCAAACCCGCCATCGGTGCCATAGACATCCCCTGGTCGCCCTGGATGGAACGCATCATGTTGTACTATTATTATCCGGAAAAACTCGAACACGCCAACGCCTGGACGCATCAACTCGCGGAAATCCTCGTCGCCTGCGAGCAACTGGAAGCCTATAGCAATCATCGGCGAGGCAAAGATTATTACGCCCGCGCAGAAGAAAGTTTTGCCGCCGCCTTCGCTTATCTCCGTCAACTGACCTCGCAGCGGATCGTCAGTCCACAGGTTATGGAAACGATCTGCCGGCTCGCCAGAGAAGGCCGTTTTACGACCATTTTACGTCAAGCCCGAGGGGGCACTCTATCAGCCGCCGATCAACAATTTTTACAAACCGTCTCGTGCTGAGGAGATCCATGTCCGTCATCACCCACTACCTCAACATTTCCATGACCGGAAATTCGACGATCGAAAACCTCACAAAGCCGGTTCACCGCCTGCTCGCAGAGTCGGGCCTACAGGGTGGAATGGTGACGCTCTTTGTGCAACATACCACGGCCTCGGTCATGATCATTGAAGATGAACCAGGGATTCGTGCCGATACCAAAACATTTTGGGACCGCACGATTCCGGCCGATCCGCAGTTAGAACATAATACGAGGAATGCCGGCGAAGATAACGGCCACTCCCACCTTCGCGGTCAGTTACAGGGGCCTTCGCTGACGATTCCGTTCGTCAATGGCGCCTTAACTCTCGGCACCTGGCAACAACTTGTCTTAATCGATTTTGATACCAGACCACGAACCCGAAACCTGGTGGTCCAGCTTATGGGAGAATAGACGGGAAACAATCTTCCTATGCTGCTGCACCCGAAACCGCCGGCCATATTTCCAGACCGGGCCACCGTGCGCCATCAGTCACAGCGACGGTTCGCAAGTCAGACGGGGCTTTTCCTTTTATTCGCCCTCGTCACAGGACTCCTGCCCGATAGCGCCATGGGAGAGGGGTCCGCTCCGGAACGGACGCAATCGGGTTCCCCCCGTCCCGCGTATCTGCACCTCATGGGAACTCAATCCCTCGGGGCGGAAGAACTCAAGACCATTTCGGTCTTTGAAAAAGCGGCACAGTCTGTGGTCTACATCACCAATACGGCGGTGCGACGGGATATCTGGTCGCTCAATACATTTGAGGTGCCGCAAGGATCGGGGTCCGGGTTCATCTGGAACCGGAAGGGTCATATTGTGACCAATTTCCACGTTATCTATGGCGCGGATTCCATCCAAGTGGTGCTGGACGATCAATCCACCCATGACGCCCGCATCGTGGGCGTGGACCCTGATCATGATCTAGCCGTGCTCCAGATCACCGGAAAGGCGAACACCCTCATGCCCTTGAAAATCGGCACCTCCCAGGACCTTCGTGTCGGTCAACGCGTCTTGGCTATCGGCAATCCCTTCGGGTTGGATCACACCCTCACCACCGGGGTCGTCAGTGCCCTGGGACGGTCGATTAAATCGGTGAACGATCGCACGATTGAGAACGCCATTCAAACCGATGCGGCCATCAATCCCGGCAATTCGGGCGGACCGCTCCTCAACAGCGCCGGGGAACTCATTGGCGTCAACACCCAGATTGTCAGTCCCAGTGGAGCCTACGCGGGCATTGGCTTTGCGGTGCCGGTCGACATTGTCAAACGTGTCGTCCCCCAACTCATTCAATATGGAAAAGTCATTCGCCCCGGTCTGGGCATCTCACTCATTCCGGATTCCATCGCCAGTCGCTGGGGGATCAAAGGAATCGTCATTGCCAAAGTCCTGCCGGGAAGTATGGCCGACAAGGCAGGTCTGAAAGGCTTAAAAGAAACGGCAACCGGACGGATCCGATTGGGGGACGTCATCATCAGTATTGATGGCGAAGCGATACGCACCTATGACGATCTCGCTCGACTGTTAGACCGCCATAATGTGGGAGATCGCATCAAACTCGGGATCCGCCGCAACGGCAAAGAACAAACCCTCTCTCTCAAACTCCAAGCCATCCAATAAGCCATTGATCTAGATCATCCTGCGTCAACCGCGCAAGTCTTATCATCTGCAGGTCCGCCAACCGGGCGAACGCACCAATCTAACAAGCGTCCCGTTAATCCAACGCCTGCCGGCTGGCCCCCGGGAGGGACGCTCTTCGCATTTAGCGGCCCTTGTCTGAGCCCGGCGAGTTGGGCCGCTCTTCAAAAAGTTCGCGTCCCTCCCCTCCTATAAGACCAGACGGGGCGTCAATGGTTTTGGCCACTTTTGCCGAAACAAAAGGGGCTCGTCGCCCGGGGACGAAACCCCGGAAGCCCTGAAAGGGAAGTTACGCACCAAGCCATCGCTCCGCCGTCCTTACTCCGCCCCCACTCTTTCATATGAAGTCCTGAAGTTTTCTTGTATTGCTTCCGACGCCTGCCGGCTGGCCCCAGGGAGGGACGCTCTTATCCGTTGCGGCCCTTGTCTGAGCCTCGCGAGTTGGGCCGCTCTTCAAAAAGTTCGCGTCCCTCCCCTCCCAGAAGGCCAGACGGGGCGTCAATGGTTTTGGGTCCTTTTGCCGAAACAAAAGGGACTCGTCGCCCGGGGACGAAACCCCGGAAGCTCTGAAACAGGAAAAGACACATCACACCAGACAGTCGTCATCCAACACCATCCTTGTTTTAAAGAAACAGAGCGCCACTCAGAAGAGGCACCGAATGGGAACGCATTGACCGGTTTCGTGCTTCATGGTTAAATAACGACACTATTTTTACTTTTTACGT